>NZ_JACJSE010000009.1 GCF_014698045.1 Aulosira sp. FACHB-615 | reverse complement strand
TTTTTTGAAGATGTGCTGCAACTATTTTTTCTCGAAGATCGACAGAGTATGACTTCATTTAGAGGTATTTATATTTTAATTTATTGTACCTCATAACAGACGCAAGTGCTGTAATGGTTGTGGTTTTGTCTGCTTTTGGTCGAATGTTAATATCAGGCTTTGCTGGTGATATAGGTGGGATTTGATGTGGCAAATAAAGCAATCTGGAGGCGATCGCGTAAATTCAAACGACTCAAGATATTGGTAATGTGATTTTTTACCGTTTTTTCAGAAATAAACAGCACCTCTGCAATTTCACGATTATTCGCCCCTTGAGCAATCAATCGCACAATTTCCTGTTCGCGGCGGGTGAGTTTTTTCCACTCGACATCCAGATTAATCCCAGGATCGGGGATACGCTGAATTAACTTTCGTCCTACGCCCGGCCCTAATTGGGTATAGCCTTTGTGAACCGCCTGAATCGCTAGAGACAATTCTTCTACAGGGGTATTTTTTAACAGATAACCTGCTGCTCCATACCGCATTGCCTGAGCAATATTCTCATCATCATCATCAATACTAAGTACTAAAATTTTTGTCTCTGGAAATTGTTGGTAAATCACTCTGGTAGCTTCAACTCCTCCCATTCCTGGCATGACAATATCCATGAGAATTACGTCTGGTTTCAGAATTTCCATCTGAGCGATCGCCACTTCTGCGCTTTCCGCTTCCCCCACCAATTCCAGTCGGGGATCTTCGACCAGCAATAAGGACAACGCCCGACGGATTAGGGTTTGGTCATCAACAATCAGCACACGAATGGGCGGCATGGGTTAAGAAAAATGACTGAAAAAATAAACCGGACAATATACCTGGATTTGAAAGCTATTAGCTAATCGTCATTTAAACTGCACGCTTAATAGCTTACCAATTTCAATTCGGATGATCCCCTCAACCCTAACCTTTTCTTCTTTCAGTCGCAAGATTCTGCTGTCCTATTTGTTACTAGGACTTTAGACCTAGCTGAAATGGGGACGGATGTCTCATGTTTTCTGCATCTAGTTTTTTTACGATGAACTCATTGAATGGAGTAAATCAAATGAGTACCGTCCTGGTTGTCGAAGATAGCTACACTCAACGTCATCTCTTAGAAGAATTACTGAAAGCAAACGCCTTTGATGTTAAGACTGCCTGCGATGGCATAGAAGCTCTGGAGCAAATTCAATTTGATTGCCCAGACATTATCATTCTTGATATAGTTATGCCCCGGTTGAATGGTTATGAAGTCTGCCGCAAAATCAAACGTAATCCTGAAACTCAGGCAGTGCCTGTCATCTTCTGTTCTTCCAATGCCGGTATGTCTGATCACTACTGGGGGCTAAAGATGGGTGCGATCGCCTACATCAGCAAACCGTTTCAACCCCAGGAACTGATCCAAACCATCAACCAGGTACTCAATCCTAATTAGTCTCACCAAAGTTTTCACTCAGTCCCACTTGTTATGTTAGTAAAATCACCTGCTCGTTTACTATGGGTGAATTAAGTGGCTATCTGCGATCGCCTGCTCTTGTAAGGTCATCAACATGAAAATAGTTAAAAAATTTTGGCAATTACCCAAAATTATTTATTTAGGAATTGGGATTTTAATTGGCACAATTTTAATGATTAATTTTTCCTCGAATACTGTTGAAATCAGCAGTGTAGATTTTATTGGAGAAGCAACATTAACCAAAAATTTATCTTTTCAAAAAACTGAAGTCGGTGGTTTATCAGGCATTACCTACGATGTCAAAAATGACCTTTATTATGCTATTTCCGACGATAGAGGGCAAAAAGCCCCCACACGTTTCTATACTTTTAAAATCGATTTGAGCAAAGGTTTGCTAGAAAATGATGATGTTGTGCCTGTCGGCGTAACAATGCTATTAAATCAAGATGGAAAAAACTTTCTCCCTGGAACCACCGATACCGAAGGAATTGCTTTAACTAATCAAGATACTGTTTTTATCTCCTCTGAAGGAGATAGGGAAAAATCAATTAACCCTTTTATACAAGAGTTTTCCTTAGCTTCTGGTAGAAGTATGACAACACTCAAAATACCCAAAAAATTCTTACCAGATCAAAAAGCTAAAATAGGTATTCGCAATAATTTAGCTTTTGAAAGTCTGACTATTACCCCCAATCATCAGTATTTATTCACCGCAACTGAAAATGCCTTAATTCAAGATGGTTCAGTGGCTAAACCAAATATTGGTACACCTTGCCGAATTTTGCAATATAATCTCTTCACCCAGCAGCCAGAAAGTGAATTTTTGTACCAAACTGAGCCAGTCGCACCGTTGCTAGATATAACTGGTAAGTTTGCTAGTGGCTTACCAGATTTACTCGCCTTAGATAATCAAGGACACTTTGTAAGTTTAGAAAGGTCTTTTACAGGGTTAGGATTTGCGATTTTTTTATTTCAAGTTTCCCTAGCTGATGCTGATGATATTCACAATATTGACAGCCTTCTCAGCACCTCTAAAAATATTCACCCAGTAAAGAAAAAACTTTTGTTCGATTTGCGAACCCTAGACGTAGCCCTAGACAATCTGGAAGGGTTAACACTCGGCCCTTGGCTACCTAATGGACAACGTTCATTAATTCTAGTCAGCGATAATAATTTTAATTCTCTACAGCGTACTCAGTTTTTAGCTTTTCAACTTAAAATCGAACCACCTATTCTCATATGGTTCCGTCAGATGCTAAGTTTTTTCCGTTGGTGATTATCTGGAAATGTGCCTTCAGACTCCCTGGGAACTACTTGGAGTGATGATTATTTTTAACCGTGGATTTACTGTTATTAGAACCCAGATATCTTCCAAGTATCCTTGGGTTCAGTGGATTTTCTCATTTATTTTCTTAATGAATATGTTACATAATGTTTAAGCGATTTTGCAGAACAATCAATTAGTGTTTTATTAAACCTTTATTTCCTCTTAAAGTGAGTTTTATAACTTATAATTGATTCTCTAAAGTAAGTAAACTTATTAATGGTTACAATAAAAGCTTGAGCAATATTGATTTTCAAATTTTATAGCGTGACATTTCCAAATATGGTAGTGCCTAAAACCGACATCGATATTTATATTGGAAAGTTTTTAAATAATCGCTATTTAATAAAGGATTTGATTGGCAAAGGCGGGATGGGTAGAGTTTATTTAGCAGAAGATGCAGCGAAAGGTGGTCTTTTAGTCGCTGTCAAAATTTTAATGCTAAGTTTAGGAAACCAGCAAATATCGCAACGCTTTGCCAGAGAAATTTTTATTGGCGCTCAGTTGGGTCGTAAAAGTAAAAATATCGTTCAAGTCTTAAGCTATGGCATGACGGATGATAAAACGCCATTTTATGTCATGGAATATCTTCAAGGTAAAAATCTCAAGCAGATTTTGAAGGTACAACCATTAACCCTGGGAAAATTTATTGATATTTGTCAGCAAATTTGCTTAGGCTTACAGTGCGCCCATCAAGGCATTAGTCTAAAAGGTGAAATTTATCCAATTGTGCATCGAGATATTAAGCCAGAAAATATCTTCATTATTGATGATGCTCAACAAGGTGAGGTAGTGAAAATCCTTGATTTTGGCATTGCTAAATTTTTAACAGAACGTAGCGGTATGACGCTGACTGATTCTTTTATTGGGAGTTTACCTTATTGTTCTCCAGAACACATGGAAGGGCGCAAACTATTAGATGTTCGCTCTGATATTTACAGTTTGGGTGTCTTAATGTTTGAAATGTTAACAGGAAAACACCCATTTAAAACAGATAGTAATACTTTTGGCAGTTGGTATCAAGCTCATCGTTTCCAAGCGCCACCAACACCAGAACAAATTAACCCTGATGTCAAAATTCCCAAAGCATTAAAAAAATTATTATTAACTTGTCTTGCCAAAGAAGTAACTGAACGTCCGCAAACTATTAGTCAAATTTTAGTCGTTCTAGAGAAAATCAAGCGACAGGTGGCGAGGGATATAGCCCTAGAAATTGATAGCGATAAATTGGAATCTCCCGTAAACTTAGTTCCAGTCACTTCAATCTCAGAGAAAGAGTGTTTACAAAAAACATGGCCGAAAAATAAACCAATTTCCTCAATCGGGTTTCCCCATTTACTACATACTACCCAAGGGGTAATTCCTACTTTTTGGGCAATGTTACCCAAGCAAGAAATTGTTAATTTTTGTGATAAATATCACAGTACAGAGTTTATCGACAAAATGAACTTATACCCGATGCTGTTGTGGGTAACAGTGTTATATAATGCTCAATCTTCCCTGACAAAATGGCTATCTTATTTTTTAGATTTAAAAGATAACAGAGGTCAAAAAATTGCTCAAATTTTAGCTGATAGGGGCTATTATCACTTACTTTTTTTTGCACTGGAAGAACCAACTCAATGTGCTAATGTCATGACACTAACTCTGACAGCAAAACAAAGACAGCAACTAACAGATTGGTTAGAACTAGAGCAGAAATATAATGAAGCGATCGCCTCGGAACAAGCTAAAACAGTTTTAAAAGCAGAATACCAAAAGTTAAAGTCCGAAATTTTACAAAAATTAGTAGAAAGACAACAAATTGCCAAGCTAGGTTTTAGAGCTTGGCTGTCTCAAATCTTTGATAAAATTCGCCAAATTTTATCAAGGCCTTAAAAAATATGAAATAAATTTTTAATTATTTAATTGCGGCAATATTAGAGGTTTTAAAAGTGAATCACAGTGCATTCATCTCTCCACGGGTTACAGGATTGCTGGCCAATCGCTATCAGCTAAAACAGTTGATTGGCAGTGGTGGTATGGGTGAAGTTTTTTTAGCCGATGATATTTTATTAGGTGGAACACCTGTTGCCGTCAAGTTTTTAACTCAAAAATTTTGTAGTGAAAAAATGCAGCAAGACTTTGCACGAGAAGCAATGTTGAGTGCTGCTTTAAGTCAAAAAAGTCTTCATATTGTGCGGGCTTATGATTATGGAGTGAGTGCGGAAGGTAAGCCATTTTATGTTATGGAATATCTCAATGGTAAAAGTTTAAAAGATTTAATACCGATACCATTACCTAAGTTTTTAATTTTGATACGTCAGATTTGTTTAGGCTTACAATGCGCCCACCAAGGAATTAATATTGATGGCAAAGTTTATGCCTTAGTGCATCGAGATGTGAAACCAGCAAATATATTAGTCCTGCCAGACCCAATTTTAGGAAAATTAGTCAAAATCCTCGATTTTGGTATTGCTAAATTTATTAATTATACAAATACAGTTAATACTAACAGAGGCTTTAACGGTACTTTACCCTATTGTTCTCCTGAACAATTAGAAGGTGTAGACATTGATAGTCGTTCCGATATTTATAGCTTGGGTGTGATCATGTATGAAATGTTGACAGGGGCTAAACCTTGGCAACCAGAAACAGATTTATTTGGTGCTTGGTATAAAGCCCATAATTTTGAACCACCACGAGCGATCGCCTCTGTCAGTCCCGACCTCGAATTACCCCCACAACTCAACAATTTAATCATGGCTTGCTTGGCGAAAAAACCAGGCGATCGCCCGCAAAACATGGCAGAAATTCTACAAGTCTTAGACAGTCTAGAAAAATCAAGCTGTCAGAATTTACCCACACCTTTAACTTCCACATATAATCCTCATTTAAATGTTGCTGCTGATTTACCTCCAACCCTGAAAACCAATTTGGCTAAACTTGTCTGGCCATCCAATAAACCCATTCAAGAAATTGTCTTTCCCCAAATTTTTCCCACACCCCAAGGGAATTTTGCAGCTTTGTGGCTGATGTTACCTAAACAAGAAATCAAAAAACGAGTTCTGTGTCAGCGTTACAACCATTTTGTATTCATCACAACGCCTTACCCGATGCTGCTGTGGATCACGCTGCTTTACGATTCCGAACTCGGCCCGAAATGGCTACCTTGCTATTTAGATATGCAGAATCCCCAAAACCAAGAACTGGTTTCGGCTTTGATCGAATATAGGCGCTATTCCTTGATTTGCTTTACCTTGGAACTACCCCATAGCTGTGTTACAGTGCTGAACACCCACATCACTAATACCCAGCGCCAAAGATTAACACAGTGGCTCGAACAAAGTAAAATCTTGCCACACTCTGATCAAGCCCAGACAAGCAAGAATTTGCTCAAGCAGCAGTACAAGCAAATCCAATCTCAGATACTAGAACATCTATCTTCTCAACTACAGGTGGCGGCTTCCTCAACTTAAAAACTTAAATCAGCAACCCCTTGCCAAAATTATTTTAAACGTTATAATAGGAAATCGTTGAGTGAAAATGCAGCCGCCCCAAAAGCCAAAGCAAAAAAGTAACTTGACAAAGCTCGAAAAAAGAGCGATACTAATAAAGTTGCAAATTAAGGGACTGTAGTTCAATTGGTTAGAGCACCGCCCTGTCACGGCGGAAGTTGCGGGTTCGAGCCCCGTCAGTCCCGTTCAAAACCAAAGTTCTAAATACTGATGTAAAGGATAACTCATCATTAGATTCTTGGCAAAATGAAGTCGTAATTTTATAAACCTATACCGCTAGAGCGAAACTTGCTCAGTCTCAGCGTGTTATCAGTGGTGAAACACCACGCTAAATTGAAAATTTAGCAATCAATAAAGCAGTCTAAAATTAGTTGCGGGTCTTTTTCCGCCACTATATATTGATGCTGAATTTTGCTTTAAATTAATCATGCTTTGTGAAAGAGAGAATTAACTGTGACTGTTAGAGTCCGTATTGCACCAAGCCCAACTGGCAACTTACATATTGGTACAGCCAGAACTGCTGTATTTAACTGGTTATTTGCCCACCACCACGGGGGTAAGTTTATTTTACGTATTGAAGACACAGACCTAGAGCGATCGCGTCCCGAATACACAGACAATATCTTAGCGGGATTACGCTGGCTGGGACTCAACTGGGACGAAGGCCCGTTTTTCCAATCCCAGCGCCTAGATTTGTACAAAACAGCAGTCAAAAAACTGTTAGATCAAGGATTAGCTTATCGCTGCTACACCACCCCAGAAGAATTAGAGGCGTTGCGCGAAGCCCAAAAAGCCAAAGGTGAAGCTCCCCGCTACGACAACCGTCATCGCAACCTCACCCCAGAACAAGAAGCCGCATTCCAAGCCGAGGGACATAGCTTTGTCATCCGGTTCAAAATCGATGATGACCGCGAAATTGTCTGGAATGACTTGGTACGAGACAAAATGGTGTGGCGCGGGAGTGACCTTGGTGGTGATATGGTAATTGCCCGTGCTTCCGCAGATGGCATTGGTCAACCACTGTACAACTTTGTGGTCGTAGTTGACGACATTGATATGCAAATTACCCATGTCATTCGCGGCGAAGACCACATAGCCAACACCGCCAAGCAAATTCTGTTATATGAAGCTTTGGGTGCAGCAGCCCCAGTATTTGCCCACTCACCCCTAATTTTAAATATGGATGGGCGCAAGCTATCCAAGCGGGATGGTGTGACTTCGATTTCCGACTTTCAGAAATTGGGTTTCACCGCCGAGGCCTTGGTCAATTACATGACTTTACTGGGTTGGTCGCCACCAGATTCTACTCAAGAAATCTTCACCCTAGAGGTTGCTGCTAAAGAATTTAGCTTTGAACGGGTGAATAAAGCCGGGGCTAAATTTGACTGGGCGAAACTAGATTGGCTCAACAGTCAATATATCCACAATCTACCAGTGGATAAGCTGACAGATTTGCTCATTCCCTATTGGCAAGAGGCTGGATATAACCTAGAGGGGCGAGAACGTCCTTGGTTAGAGCAGTTAGTTGGTTTAATCGGCCCTAGCCTGACTCGTTTGGTGGAAGCTGTAGAGATGAGCAAACTCTTTTTCAGCGACACCGTAGAATTGAGCGAAGAGGGCAGTAAACAACTGCAACAAGAAGGTGCTTCTGCTGTTTTGAGTGCCATACTTGCAGCCTTAGAAAACCAACCCGAATTCACAGAACCCACTGCTCAAGAAATTATTAAACAGGTGGTGAAACAACAAAACGTCAAGAAAGGCTTAGTGATGCGATCGCTCCGTGTCGCTTTAACCGGCGATGTTCATGGCCCAGACCTCATCCAATCTTGGTTACTGCTGAATCATCTTGGTTTAGACAAGGCAAGATTGAATCAAGCAATTAGTTCGTAATTCATAATTCGTAATTCGTAAAGACTTAATTACGAATTACGAATTAGTTTAGAGTATTCCAAAAAATAAATTATCCCATTTGTTTACTCAACAAAACCTCTATCCCCCTTGTCTCCCTTGTCCCCCTGGTCTCCCTTGTCCTCCTTGTCCCCCTTCTGAAATAATGGGATATTTTTTTAATTGCAAGTCCCTTAGTCAATTCCTCTCACTTTGGGAACTTAGGATGTAAAATTCATGTCTTTCTAAGCACTGAGAAACCTGTGTAATCGCAATGTCGCAAACATCTTTAAATAGAGGGATACAATTATCTTTAGCAATGTTGGCATTTTGTGTCGCATCCACAACTAATACCATCACTCATGCTCAAGAAGCACCAACAATATTTGGAGATGTGACCCTTAACCATCCCTTTTCCCCAGACCCTATCACCGTGCGGGGAATGAGTGGCGGGTCAATTTCAGGAAATAAAGTTGCTGGGAGAAGAGAAACAATTACTGGCCCTTGTGATGGATTTGTTGATGCAGCACCAGACCATACCTTAGAACTCAAAACCAGATTCGATTATCTCAGACTCCAAGTGCAAAGCCCTCAAGATGTCACCCTGATTGTGAAAGGCCCTGGTGGTACTTGGTGTAATGACGATTTTGAAGGGAAAAATGCTGGGATGAGTGGTGAATGGCTACCGGGAAATTATCAAGTTTGGGTAGGTTCATACAACCAAGGTCAGTATTATCCTTATACATTGACCATTACTGAAGTGAAGTAGTCACTAGAGGTTAGGGGTTAGAGGCTAGGGGTTAGTTTTTTTCTCAGAAATCATCCCAATTCTATGAGAACAGCATTTAGTTACAAAGGCTGTCTGTGAAGAATGGCTGTAGAGGCTTTGCCGTAAGTCATATAGAAACTGCATTCGATAAAATCCTTGTAGAGACGTTGTATACAACGTCTCTACAACTTTTACTGCCACTTGGGATAAATTCTTTCAAAGCTGTGCGATCGCAGCACGAGACTCCAAATATCTACATCTTAAATTTTGCTGTCATCATCCAAGCTGTATTAAAATTAAGTTAAATTTAATTAAGAATCTTTTCAGCGTCACACATTCGTGGTGACGTGTGACTAGACATCAAATTAAACAAAATGGATTTATAGACATCCGTTGCAAAATCTAGTTACCAAGTGCGGCAATATCTTGCGGAAGATGATTCCCTAGATGAGTGCCAAGCTAGAAAGTAACTAAAAATGATTAATCGTATTGGCAGAGGCAAATTAAGATGAAATTTTCTTGGAGAGTCCTAGTACTCTGGACATTGCCTGCTTTGGTAATTGGCTTTTTCTTCTGGCAAGGAGCATTTGCGAATGCTCCTGCGGATATGGGTAAGAATGCTGCCAATACCCGCATGACTTATGGCCGTTTTCTAGAATACTTGGATGCCGATCGCGTCACTAGCGTAGATTTGTATGAAGGCGGTAGAACGGCAATTGTCGAAGCTATTGATCCAGATATCGAAAATCGCATTCAAAGATGGCGGGTAGACCTGCCAATTAGCGCCCCTGAGTTAATTAGCAAGCTTAAAGAAAAACAAATTAGTTTTGATGCTCACCCCATGCGTAATGATGGCGCAATTTGGGGATTATTAGGCAATCTTGTTTTCCCAATTTTATTGATTACTGGCTTGTTCTTTTTGTTCCGTCGCTCCAGCAATCTTCCTGGTGGCCCTGGACAAGCAATGAACTTTGGTAAATCCAGAGCGCGTTTTCAAATGGAAGCCAAAACAGGTGTGAAATTTGATGATGTGGCTGGTATCGAAGAAGCCAAAGAAGAATTACAAGAAGTTGTTACCTTCCTCAAACAACCAGAAAGATTTACTGCTGTTGGCGCACGCATTCCTAAAGGTGTGTTGTTAGTCGGCCCTCCAGGTACAGGTAAAACATTACTAGCAAAAGCGATCGCTGGTGAAGCTGGTGTACCATTCTTCAGTATTTCCGGTTCGGAATTTGTGGAAATGTTCGTCGGTGTCGGTGCTTCTCGCGTCCGCGACTTGTTTAAAAAAGCCAAAGATAACGCTCCCTGTATCATCTTCATCGATGAAATTGACGCTGTAGGTAGACAACGGGGTGCAGGTATCGGTGGCGGTAACGATGAACGAGAACAAACCCTCAACCAGTTGCTGACCGAAATGGACGGTTTTGAAGGTAACACAGGGATTATTATTATCGCTGCTACCAACCGTCCCGACGTATTAGACGCAGCCTTGTTACGTCCCGGTCGTTTTGACAGACAAGTAACTGTCGATGCGCCAGATATCAAAGGACGTTTGGAAATTCTACAAGTTCATGCACGTAACAAGAAATTAGACACTAGCGTTTCACTAGAAGCAATCTCTCGCCGGACTCCTGGGTTTACTGGCGCAGATTTAGCCAACTTACTCAACGAAGCCGCAATTCTCACCGCCAGAAGACGTAAAGAAGCCATCACCCTGCGCGAAATCGACGATGCAGTTGACCGCGTAGTTGCAGGGATGGAAGGTACACCCTTAGTAGACAGCAAGAGTAAGCGTTTAATTGCTTACCACGAAATTGGTCATGCTTTGGTGGGTACTTTACTCAAAGACCATGACCCAGTACAAAAAGTAACTTTGATTCCACGAGGACAAGCACAGGGTTTAACTTGGTTTACTCCCAATGAAGAACAAGGTTTAATTTCTCGTTCTCAACTCAAAGCCAGAATTACTGGTGCTTTGGGTGGACGTGCGGCTGAAGAAGTCATTTTTGGTTCGGCGGAAGTGACAACTGGTGCTGGTGGCGACTTGCAGCAAGTAACCGGAATGGCACGTCAAATGGTGACTCGGTTCGGGATGTCTGACTTAGGGCCACTTTCCTTAGAAAGCCAACAAGGCGAAGTATTCCTCGGTCGTGACTGGACAACCCGATCTGAATATTCCGAAGCGATCGCTTCTCGCATTGATGCTCAAGTACGGGTGATCGTTGAACAATGCTATGAACACGCCAAGAAAATTATGCGTGAACATCGCACTGTAACAGACCGCATCGTTGATTTACTCATTGAAAAAGAAACCATCGATGGCGAAGAATTCCGCCAAATCGTTGCTGAATACACTGATGTTCCTGAAAAACAACAGTATGTACCACAACTGTAATTACTAAGCGATACTTCTAGAAATGGGTAGGGTGTAAAACCTTGCCCATTTTTATTTGTATTTATTGTCCCAAGACCAACTCATCCAAAAAAGACCCAAATGCTGTTGATGAATTTAAAAAAACTTTCCACAATTAGTAGAACAAATTAATCAAACAAGATATCCCTTACACCCCCACACCCAATCCCCACAGACAATTATGGTGCGTAAGTCCTGTTAATATGACTCCTGTTTTATTCAGGAAATTTCTTGATATCGTTAGAGAAAACTGGAGGATAAATTTTATGGTAACTACACAAGTCAGCAGTACTCAAAGAGGGATTCTCCCAAATATTAGTTGGCATACTTTTGAAATTATGTTGGCAGAAATGGGTAATAATCGCACCACACGACTGACCTATGATCAAGGAACCCTAGAAATTATGACACCGTTGATGCCTCATGAATATAACAATAGGCTACTAGAACACTTAGTTTTTACCTTAGCGGAAGAACTCAACCTGAATATCAAAAGTATTGGTTCTACAACTTGTAAACGTCCAGACTTACTGCGTGGCGTAGAACCAGATTCTGCATTTTACATTCAAAATGAACCATTGATGCGGCAAAAGCAAAATCTCGACTTGACTCAAGACCCACCACCTGATTTAGTAATTGAAGTAGACTACACCAGTGCTTCTGTTGATCGATTATCAATTTATTTAGCGTTGGGTGTTCCAGAAGTTTGGCGTTATGACGAACCTGTAATGCAAATTTATTGCTTACAGGAAGGTACGTACATTCCTTGTGATGTATCACCAAGTTTTTTCAATCTTCCTTTAACTACAGAGATTCCCCGTTTCTTGCAAGAAAGCTTGAACAATGGAGAAATTCCTATGATTCGCTCATTTCGTGCTTGGGTGAGACAGCAGCAAAAAAATTGACAGTCAATAACTAAAACGTTATACCATATCAAGGTGCAATATACGTAAGTTTTTTATTGTTATGTCTAGTGTTGAACGCGACGAAACCAGAGAAAATCGCATCGCCACAGAAATTATTGTAGATGCGGAAGATAAAGAAGATCGGGCAATGGGCTGGTATTATTACTTAGAAGAAGCCTTGAATTGTCCGTTTATGGCTAAATGGGCGAAAAAATCCCGCAAAACCTCGACAATAGAGGAAAAAACTGTTGAGGTGCTGGGAATGGCTCCTGATGATGAGTGTTTAAAAGATATGTATGTGGAAGTAGCTGACCTTAAGGGTAAGGATGATGATGTCTATTCGGCAAAATTATCAGACATTAAGCCTATTGATGCAGATGATAGCACTGAACAAGCGATCGCAGATTGGCATTATTGGCTGGCGAGAGGCTACAAATTCTAGAATATCGCTCTTCACCTCCTTAATTATCCGATAAATAGCGAATAATTCGACAGGGGTTTCCAGCCGCGACAACATTTGCTGGTATATCTTTCACCACTACACTACCAGCACCAATTGTTGTGTTGTCGCCAATTGTGACCCCTGGACAAATAATCGCATTTCCACCTATCCAGACATTGTTACCGATTTTCACTGGTGCAGCTAGTTCTTGACCAGTCAGCCGAATTTCTGGTTCTACGGGATGATACGCAGTATAAATCTGCACGTAGGGCGCACACAAAACGTTATTACCAATTTCAACTATATTGCAGTCTAAAATTACGCAGCCGTAATTCATATATAATTTATTCCCAGCATAAATATTACTGCCATAATCACAGTGAAATGGTGGCACAATGGTAGTTTTTTCTCCTACCTTGGCGAATAATTCTTGTAGTATTTGTTGTCTTTGCTCTTGCTGTTCAGGAATGCTACTGTTATATTTTTGCAAAAGTTGGCTGGCTCGTCGATTCTCCGCGACTAATTCTGGATCTTCTGCTATGTATAACTCACCAGCTAACATTTTTTGTTTTTCAGTTTTTGCCATCTATTTTTATTTGATGAAATAAATTAAGAATTGAGATTTACAGAATTAAACTAAAATAATTTTTGATTTTAAATGTTAAGCAAATAACTTTTCAAACATTTATCATTTATATTTTTAATATCAAATTTGTTTAGATTTACTGAACTGACCAACAATACTAATAAAGATTCGGAGGAATATGCCTTTTCGGATTTTAAGCTTGGATGGTGGCGGTATTAGGGGAATTATGTCTGCAACGATGTTGAAGGCTATCGAGCAGCAAATTAATAAACCTTTACACGAGTATTTTAACTTAATTGCAGGCACTTCTACAGGGTCAATTTTAGCAGCAGCGATCGCCACAGGTAAAAAAAGTCAAACTATCATTGATTTATATCAACAAAAAAGCTCAAGAATTTTCCCTTATACAAGTCGTTTTTCTTCCCAGAGGATTCCCCTCATCCTGAAATATGGTTTATCTGCACCTAAGTTTTCTGATAGTGGTTTAATTCAAGTCCTCAAAGAAAACTTAGGTGATACAAGATTATTTGATGTTAACGAACCAAAGTTATTAATTACGTCTTATGACACCATTTCTAGAGAGCCAATAATATTTAAAAGTTGGCGACAAGATAAAGATTACGATAACTTTCCTTTATGGGAAATCTGCGTTTCTTCTGCCTCTGCTCCTACTTATTTTCCTGCCCATAAATTAGATAGAATCATCAAAGGGCCAGTGGTAGACGCTAAACCAAGTAGTGTTTTTCTAGATGGTACTGCTTCCTATACAGAAAATATTTATAATAATACTCAAATTACCATTACGGATGGTTTAGGCAAAGGTCAAACTCGCACCATCACACAATATAAAGGTGGTAAAAGAGAAGCTTCGGTAGATTCGCCTTGGGAAACCGTACCAGATAATACGGCCAAGTATTCTATTAAATGTATCTACTCTGCGGTTGATGGTGGAGTTGCGGCTAATAATCCATCAGCCTGTGCTGTAGCTGAAGCTTTAAGATTAGGCAACCGACTAGAAGATATTACCATTCTTTCCATCGGTACAGGCGATCGCACACGCATCATCCCATTTGAAAAAGCCGAGGGTTGGGGTTTGTTACAATGGGCGCAACCAATCATCGGTATATTATTTGATGCGTCATCTGGTGTTCACCAGTACATTACAGAACAGGTAGTACCAGATCACCAAATTTTACGCTTGCAATTTAAGCTAGACCGAGAACTAACTGGTAAGCCATTGAGTGATGACATTGATGATGTGAGTACTGAAAATCTGGAGAATTTGGTGAACGCTGCAAATGCCTATCTTCAGCAGCCATCAATAAGCAATGCTTTACAGAAGTTTTTACAACTCAACGGTAATTAGTAGAAAAATGTAGAGATGTTAGGTGTAACGTCTCTATATTTTTTGGGTTTGACGTTTGTCTGTCATTTACCCGAAACAAGTTTTATGTAAATGTTATTGCCAATGTTTGGGATATTCGAGGTAGTCTGGCAGAATAGTGGTGCGATCGCTGAAGTTAAACTTACTTCCTATGGTGTCAAAAGAGTTACAGCCACAGATGGAAGCTACACTTAACCTCACACTTCAAACCATGCAGATGAGTCTAACTACATGAATGGCAGTTGGTGACATTGCCCCCAGTGTGAAACAGCGTGAGGTTAAAAAAGGTTTTGGTAATTTAGTCATCTCACAAACTGCTGCTTACGCTCTACGGCTGATGTTTAAAGAGTTGAAGAAAGCTGTACAGACAGTATCATAAACCTACTACTCCCCTAACGGGGAGTTGAAAATTCACTAGTAACAATCTAAAGTGAACTATTAAACTGAGAACATAGCCCAATCTCAGCCCTCTTCTAGCAGTTTGTTGTCAAAATGGTTTCCACATTCCCCAGTTCTTATTCTGTTGATTTATCCCGTGTGCGACTTTCTATTCGCACATTGCAACCACAATTAGTAGAGTGGCGGCGGCGACTACATCAACAACCAGAATTAGGCTTTCAAGAAAAACTGACGGCTGAGTTTGTCGCTAGTAAGTTGCAAGCCTGGGGAATTGAACATCAAACTGGTATTGCAAAAACTGGTATTGTTGCCACTATTAAGGGGACTAAACTCAGCACTCACACTTCGACTACTTCGGCTGCGCTCAGTACAAGTCCGATCAGTGTACAGCACTCAGCACTCAGCACTGAGAAAGTACTAGCAATTCGGGCGGATATGGATGCTTTGCCCATTCAAGAATTGAACGAAGTACCGTATAAATCGCAGCATGATGGCATTATGCACGCTTGTGGACATGATGGACATACAGCGATCGCACTAGGTACAGCATACTATCTCCAGCAGCATCGAGAAGACTTTGCAGGGACTGTAAAAATTATCTTCCAGCCAGCCGAAGAAGGGCCGGGAGGTGCAGAACCAATGATTGCGGCTGGGGTGCTGAAAAATCCTGATGTCGATGCCATTATTGGTTTACACCTGTGGAATAATCTCCCCTTGGGAACTGTCGGTGTTCGTGCTGGTGCGTTGATGGCGGCGGTGGAATTATTCAACTGCACAATTTTAGGCAAAGGTGGACATGGTGCAATTCCCCATCAAACCGTTGATTCGATTGTCGTTGCAGCGCAGATTGTCAACGCCCTACAAACCATTGTCGCCCGGAATGTTAACCCCATCGATTCCGCAGTGGTGACTGTTGGCGCACTGCACGCAGGTACAGCACATAATGTCATTGCTGATACTGCAAATATGAAAGGCACAGTGCGCTATTTTAACCCCGCATTTGCAGGCTTTTTTAAACAACGCATCGAGCAAATTATAGCTGGAGTTTGCCAGAGTCATGGCGCAAACTATGACTTAGAATATTGGAGTTTGTATCCCCCAGTAATTAATGATGCGGGGATTGCAGAATTAGTGCGATCAATTGCCGAAGAAGTGGTAGAAACGCCTGTAGGAATTGTGCCAGAATGCCAAACAATGGGCGGCGAAGATATGTCTTTCTTCTTACAAGAAGTTCCCGGCTGTTACTTCTTCCTTGGTTCTGCTAACCCAGACAAAGATTTAGCTTATCCCCATCATCACCCACGATTTGATTTTGATGAAACTGTCCTACCAATGGGTGTGGAAATATTCATCCGTTGCGTGGAGAAGTTTTTTAGTTGAGTTTATTTAGGATATTTCTGTTAATTTACAATCAAAAATAACAAGCCCAAAAATTATGATGAATTCCTTTTCATCGGCGACATCACAAAATGGACAAAACAATAACGAAGTTTCCGTAAATGTTATTGTTAAACAACAAGCGGATGGCAACTATTTTGCCATTGTTCCAGGCTTGCCAGAATTACAAGTAGAAGCAAGCGATCGCACTACTGCATTAACTGAACTTCAACAACGTATAGAAACCCATCTGGCTGGTGCAGAAGTTGTTTCTTTATCTGTAAAACTGCCCTCCACTGAGCAGAAAAACCCCTGGTTAGCAATGGCTGGAGTTTTTCAAGATGACCCACAATTTGAACAAGTACTTGAAGCTATAGAAAAGTATCGACATGAATTAGATGAGACTACAGAAAGTTATTTTTTGCAAGAGTAGGAGCGTAATTGTCTAGGTAAAAAGCCGATGATAAAATGGGTGCTTGATACTGACTATGTTTCGCTACTCCAACGAGGTCATCCAGTAGTTGTTAATAAAGTAGCTGCTGTGAATCCTGCGGAAATTGCAATCACAGTAATCACGATTGTTGAGCAAATGTACGGTCGTTTGGATGTAATTAAACGCGGGAAATCAAAATAAGAATTAGTTACAGCTTATGTTTTATTCAGAGAAACATTTAATCTGTTGTGTCAAGCGAATATTCTTGATTTTAATGAAGCTGCATTTGATATCTATAACGAATTATTAAAGCAAAAAATTCGCGTTGGTACACAAGATTTAAAAATTGCTGCTATTGCACTTTCTTTAAATGCTACAGTTGTAACGCGTAACTTTAAGGATTTCCAGAAAATCCCTAATTTGAAAATTGTCGATTTGTCAATTACTGAAGGTCAGTGAACTCAGTAAAAAATTACTTTGCGCCTTTGCACCTTTGCGTGGGCTTTTGATATTATCATCAGCAGCGCCAAAATATTGAATTATTTATGTCTGAAAACAATACAGACGCTTTGAGAAGTTGGTTAATAGTCTTACCAATTATATTTATTCTGTTTTTATCTGCCGTTTTTTTATACCATTTAACTTTAAAAATGATACAGATATGCAAGCAGCGCCTCGACTTCTCCTGACGGAGACGCTGCGCGAACGCTCGGCGAACAGAAATAGAGGTGAACAACCGATGATTTATAATCAATCAGAGTTTGATTTGCGTTGTGAGTGGGGCGCACAAGGAATTGCTCAACTTGCTCCTATTAGTGATGTCGTTGTTATAGTTGATGTGCTTTCTTTTTCTACCTGTGTAGAGATTGCTACTCACAACGGAGCGATAATTTTTCCATATATATTTGGTGATGAATCAGCTCAAGATTATGCAAATTCGATACAGGCTGAATTAGCAACTCACAGACAACAAGAGTCTAGAAATAAATATTCTCTCTCGCCAGTATCACTGATGAACATCCCATCTGGTACTCGGCTAGTTTTACCTTCACTTAATGGTTCGACTCTGACTTTGCTAACTGGAAGTACACCTACTTTGGCAGGTTGTTTGCGAAATTGCGAAGCTGTAGCGCGGTTTGCCCAAAAATATGGAAGTAAAATTGCTGTGATTCCATCTGGTGAGCGATGGCAGGAAGATGGTAGCCTCAGACCAGCTGTTGAAGATTTGATTGGTGCTGGGGCTATTTTGAGCTATTTAGATGGCAGTTTATCACCAGAAGCGGCGATCGCTCTCCAGTCATTTCAAGCTGTTCGCCAAGATTTACTGAGTTACCTACAAAAATGTATTTCTGGTAAGGAGTTAATTGCTAAAGATTTCGCCTCTGATGTTGAATTAGCCGCAGCTTTTAACATCAGCAGTTGCGTACCTTTATTTACTGATAACGCCTATAGAAAACAGTTAATTTAGGCAATTAAATGCAAAATAGCACCATTCTCAACCGTAGGGTGGGCAATGCTTACAACTTAAAAATCAAGGTCTGAGCAAGTTTTTAGCATTGCCTACCTTACCTTAATCGCAATAACCCAACTGCTACAAGATGTGGATAAAAACGCTTATCTTAAAAGTTTTCCTCCTGACTTGAAAGTGCTGAGTGCTGAGTAAAAATGCTATTTCCACTTTCATGCTTGGCTATGAAACTTGTTTCATCGGGACTACCTTCTGCCTCCGGTTGGTGAATCTCGACTTCGCTCGATTACCGCGAAGCCGAACCACTGCCTCCTATTTACAAGTCACATTGATGAGTTTGGCAATATTTTGCACTATCAATCTCGTTTTGCAATTGATTTAATTTAATAATTTGAAAAGCTGAACCGCCTTGCACCTCAGCCAGAATATAAGCATATTTTTGACCTCTATAATAATGGTCTCGACCAACTTTAGTAACACGGCGAGATTGGCTAAAGTCATTAGCAATATTCGCGTTATAAATGCTTTGAATTAACTTCACTGCCTTGGGATTTTTGCTGGTGAATTTGATACTAGAGTCGCCGCTAATGGTGATTCCTTCTTTGGTGACTATGCCATTCTCTGCCGGAACATCAACATAGAAATATAAATTACCTTTATTACCTGAATAACCATGTGCTTCGCTACTATAGGTAAGTCTTGGTAATTGAGTTTTAGTTTTTGCCCATTTAATTACAGTGTTAATGTTTTGTCCTGGCAGTGCATTAGCAGGTTTAGTCGCCAATACAACCGCTAAAGATGACAAGGCTGCTAAGGTAATGAAGTTAAATTTATTACTGTTTTTCATAATTCTTCCCTGTAGTAATGCTGGTTGCTACAGCATAGCCGATGATCATTTCGGGGTCATCTTGCAGGAAGAAACTGAGAGAGTGTTAATTTTTGTGGACAAAAGCCAAAATGAAGCGATCGCACTTGTCAACCAACACTCAAAATTGTTTTAGCTCTATACGATTCAGAAACCCCTGTTGCGAGGGCTAATTCATCTTCCATATCGAAATTATGGTTGGTAATACCCTGACAAAACTTGATGGAAGTGAGAAATACCATATTCAATGTCTGCAAGCTGAAGCACACCATAAGCTTGGGAATGAACACTTGCTTGGAGTGATCGCACTACCCTAAAGTCTTCATTTAACACCCGTTCAAATTCAGTCCGAAATTTCTCAATCTGGTAAGGAAATTCTTCAATCTGTGCTTTTGTTTGATAAATAAAAACCTCAAACTTAGTTCTTGTGGGAGATAAAGGAGTCAGTTTAAAAACTGAAACTTTGTCTTTTGCAGTATTGACCATCATATTAGGAAAGATAAAGCCCTGATATGATTGTCCTTTTGGCTCTCCTAAAAAAGCAGGGTGATTTTTGACAAATTCATCATCTGTGAAAGGAACAAATATTTGATAGTGTCTGCCAGTTGGAGTATAAATAATATTCTTGGGGTCAAAACACTTTAAACTTTGGGCATGAACAACAGACAAATGATAGCATTCTAAATAATTCTCAATGGGAAATTTCCAGTTAGCTGGCTCTTCATAAAACCAGTGATCAACCTGTTGAAGTTCCTCCCAAGAATGCTTATACTGATTTAAATAGTCTGAGAATCCAGCCAAATAACTGACTAACGATTCCCCTTGTGATTCTGGGTGAACAAAGATAAAGCCGCCCCATATCTCGACGCGTCCTTTGGCTAGATAGACAGCTGACGGATCTAAATTGGGAAAACATTCAGCACGAGGCAAACCTTTGAGATTCCCTTCATAATTGAAGTTCCAACCATGATAAGGGCAACGCACCCGTTGACAATTACCTTGTCCTTCCAACATCCGCGCTCCTCGATGCGGACAAACATTGTGCATCGTTTGCAATTTGCCATGATTATCTCTAATTACGAACATAGGCTGATCTCCAACTTGGCAAGTGAGATAATCCCCAGGATTTGCTAAATCAGATTCACGTCCTACAAACTGCCAAGTTTTACGCCAGATAGTTTGCTGCTCATAAGCAAAAATTTGCTCACTAAAGTAGTAATTACCAGGTAGTCCAACTTTTGCTTGATGACTACTAGTAGTTTCATCAACCAATGAAGGATGGGAGAAGATATTCATCATGTTCAGTTATATTTAAATTAATATTTTTGAGCGATCGCAGGGCTGAAATCAACCTCAAATACAATTGCCTCTTGTGCTAACTCCTGCCACCAAACCTCCATTGCATCTATCATTTGCCGAAACCCTGTTGTAAACTCTTCAAATTGTTCGGGTCGTATATATTCTGCTACGGATGTTCGTAAACCAGCTTCATGTTCAAGTTCCCATTCGTTTAAATGCTTGCTAAAGAAATAGTGCAAATTTGTGGGCATAGCATCTTCCAACAAGCATTCTACCAGTTGCATAATCAAAGTTAATTCAGGAATTGCAGTTGCTTCGATCGCATAAGTTGCCCCAAGTACATAGAGTAGTTGTTGCTCAAATATCAATTGCACAGTTGTCAGTAGTTTGGATGTAGCGATTGAGGGCATAGTGTTTTTCACAGGAACACCCAGCCCTTCTTCTAGTCCTTCTGCTAAAAGCCTGTAATGAGAAACTCCTTGGGTAGTGCTACCCATTTCCTCAGCTATATTTTCTGTGAGTTCCTCAACTACACTATTCCAACCTGCTGTAAGTGCTTTCTGTCTTGCTAACTCTGTGAAACTCACCAATTCTTTTGGAAAAATAGAATATTGCTGTATCACATAAACAATTTGAGTAAAGCTCCTCTCATTCACTATTCGGAAAACAGGATTTTCCGTAATGCTAAATGCTAAATAATCCTGAGAAATAAGTTGATTAAGATGCTTCGTTAAGTGATGAAAATCTATCAAATGGTTAGTCATTACTACAGATTTTTTAAATAACATTTAAGCCTTAATTTTGCCAATATTTGACTTGTATCTAACATTATTGTCTGACTATACTAGCTTTTTGAAAATTATGTTTCCTGAGTGAATGCGCTGAGGTTTTATAAAATATCAAATAGATTTAAACTAGTGTTTTTATCAAACAAATATAAAGAATTAATATTTTATTTATTTTGATTATATTTTTTTATTAAAAAATAGATTGCATAGCAATATATTAAAAATATGTAAATAGAGATATTTCCTATTAATTAATAAAGTTTTTATAAAATAACATTTTATTTTGATAGTCTGAAGTTGCTCATGGGTAATCTAGGTTAAGCAAATAACTTCTCTTACCAAGATTTACAACTCATGAAAATACATCGATCTAGCAAAGTCCGCGCATTTTCGTTACAGCTTGTTCTGATCGTTCCTTTCGTGTTGCAAGTTTTTGGTATTGTGGGGTTAGTTGGATATCTGTCATATAAAAACGGCGAAAAAGCGGTCAACAATCTAGCCGATAAATTGATGGAGCGAACTAGTAGTGAGGTAAATCAACATTTAGATGCTTACCTGTCAATCCCCCATAGAGTTATTCAATTAAATGCGGAAGCAATTCGTATGGGATTGCTTGATGTGCGCGATCGCCTTAAAGTTGGCAAGTATTTCTGGCATGAAATGCAAGCCTATGACCTAACCTTTATCAGCTTAAACCTAGCCACTGGCGAAGGGGCTGGTGCTGGTCGTTACGATGGTAAGACTGTGACAATCGATGATAATGCCATCAAAACACCAGACCGACCAAAAAATACGAAAACTTACTTAACGGACAAAGATGGTAATCCCACCCAAGTGATGACGACCAGTACATGGGATACCCTCAATGAGCCTGCGTATACTGAACCGGTAAAAGCGGGAAAACCTATCTGGGTTCGCATTTATACTTACTATGACCCCGCATATCCTCCATATATTGTGGCATCAGCAGGCCGTCCGGTTTATGATGCTGGTAAAAAACTGATTGGTGTTGTGGGGGCTGAAATCCACCTGTTGAAACTCAGCGAATTTTTGCAAAAACTGGATATTAGTCGTTTTGGAGAAGTTTTTATTATTGAGCGTGATGGTATGTTAGTCGCCAATTCTGCTCAAGAAAAACCTTTTACCGTAGAGAATAACCAAATTAAGCGCCTCAAAGCAATCGACAGCCCTAATCCTATGGTCAAGGGCATCGCCAAGCAACTTCAGCAGCAGATTCCCGATTTCCACTCGATTACCAATACCCAAAAACTGACAGTCAATGTTCAAGGAGAATATTTGAATCTCCATATTGTGCCTTGGCATGATGAATATGGTTTGGACTGGTTGGTGGTAGTTGGTATTCCCGAAAAAACTTACATGGCACAAATCAATGCCAACACCCAATCTAGCATTCTGCTGTGTTTTGGGGCCTTAATATTAACAACGACGATTGGCATATTTACTTCGCGCTGGATTGCCAGTCCAATTTTGCGTTTGAATCAAACTACCCAAGCAATAGCATTCGGTGATTTACAACAGAAACTCCAACAGGGCAATATCCATGAACTCAATATCCTTGCTGACTCGTTTAATTATATGGCAGGGCAACTGCGCGAATCCTTTATTGCTTTAGAAAATAGTAATGCCGAACTAGAAGAGCGAGTGGAAGCACGGACTTTTGAACTTCAAACAGCCTTGAGTGAATTGCAGCGTACCCAAGCACAAATAGTTCAAAGTGAAAAAATGTCTAGCCTAGGCCAATTGGTAGCAGGCATCGCCCATGAAATCAATAACCCGGTCAACTTTATTCACGCTAATCTCGCTCACCTAGATGAATATACTCAAAACTTGTTGCAGATGATTTATCTTTGCCAAGAACGCCATTCTAGCAATGACCCAGAAATTCAAGCATTAGCAAAGGAAATGGATCTAGAATTTCTCATCGAAGATTTACACAAAATTTTGTCTTCGATGAAAGTTGGGACTGAGAGGATTCGGAGCATTGTACTGTCTCTGCGGAATTTTTCGCGGATGGATGAGGCGGAATTTAAAACAGTTGATATTCATGAAGGCATCGAAAGTACGCTATTAATTTTGCAACACCGCCTCAAAGACAAACCAGACCGCCCAGGAATTGAAATTATTCGAAATTATGGCAACTTGCCCCAGGTAGAATGCTATCCTGGTCAACTCAATCAAGTATTGATGAATATTCTGGTAAATGCAGTGGATGCCCTTGATGAGGTAGATATCAAGCGCACTTATCAACAGATACAAGAAAATCCTAGCCAAATTACTATCCGCACTTCAGTCGTTGATGCCAAATTGCTAGAAATTGCGATCGCTGATAATGCCCAAGGAATGCCAGAATCTATTCAAAAGAGGATATTCGATCCATTTTTCACCACCAAACCTGTAGGCAAAGGAACAGGTATGGGTATGGCAATCAGCTACCAAATCATTACAGAAAAGCACAGTGGGAAATTACAATGTTTTTCCACCCTTGGGAAAGGCAGTAAATTTGTAATTCAATTGCCTATCCGGCAACTAGTTCCTCAAACGAAGCTGACTGATTAAGCTAAAAGCAAACATTTGTATATTTTTGTCGGAGCTAAAGAAAATCTCAGTTGCGACTCCAGTAAAATGTTTTTGTAAAGTTTTTAACTTTCAGATACAAAACTTAGATTTTGTCTCATGTCGCAGGAAGTATTTATTCTTAGTTTTGCTTAAACAAGGCTACAGAATCTACATACTTCTTAATAAATTACCAGGAAAAACGCAAAACGTTCTAATCTAAAAGCTGACTGGGTTAATTTTACTGGCAGTTTTGAAGGCGGTACTCTGAAGGCATAAACACATCAATGTGTCAAGCCTCAAAGCGACCCAGACTTAACACATAAACGATTATGATGGGAGTTTTACAAATCCGATGAGTGTTAAGGCGAGTGGTGGAAGCTCAGTTGCGCGTCCGCAACTATATCAAACCCTAGCTGTAGCAACCATTTCTCAAGCGGAACAGCAAGACCGCTTTTTAGGAACTGGTGAATTAAATGAACTGGCAAGCTATTTTGCATCTGGTGCAAAACGTTTAGAAATTGCCCAGATTCTCACAGAAAATTCCGAGATTATCGTATCTCGTGCAGCTAACCGGATATTTGTCGGTGGTTCGCCAATGGCTTTCTTAGAAAAGCCCCAAGAACCAGAATTAGTGACTGCTGGCGCTGCTGTTGGCGCTGGTGATATCACAGAAGGCATGAAACTGGGAACAGTCACCTACGTTGAAAGCCGTGGTGGGTTCTTAGAAAACTTGCGTTCTATCTTCAATACTTCTCCTGGTGGCCCAACACCTCCAGGGTTCAGACCAATAAACGTTTCTCGTTACGGCCCAAGCAACATGGCCAAGAGCTTGCGGGACTTGTCCTGGTTCTTGCGCTATGCTACTTATGCGATCGTAGCTGGCGACCCCAACATTATTGCTGTAAACACCAGGGGTCTGCGGGAAATTATTGAAAATGCTTGTTCTGGTGAAGCAACTATTGTGGCTTTGCAGGAAATTAAGTCAGCATCCCTGTCTTACTTCCGCAAAGATGCTGAGGCTACAGAAATTGTGTCTCAGTACATGGATGTGTTGCTGACAGAATTTAAAGCACCCACACCTTCGACCAAAGTACGTCAACGTCCTTCTGGCGACCAACAAGGTTTACAACTGCCGCAAATTTATTTTAATGCCGCAGAACGCCGTCCCAAGTATGTGATGAAGCCTGGGTTATCAGCTACCGAAAAAAATGAGGTAGTCAAAGCAGCATATCGGCAAATTTTTGAGCGCGATATTACCCGTGCTTACAGCTTGTCGATTTCTGATTTGGAATCCAAGGTAAAAAATGGCGACATCTCCATGAAAGAGTTTGTCCGCCGTTTGGCAAAATCTCCGCTTTACCAAAAACAGTTTTATCAGCCTTTTATTAACAGCCGCGTCATTGAACTTGCTTTCCGTCACATTTTGGGACGGGGGCCAAGTAGCCGGGAAGAAGTCCAAAAATACTTCTCTATCATTTCTAATGGTGGTCTGGCTAAATTAGTGGATGCGCTGGTAGATTCTGACGAATACGCTGATTACTTTGGTGAAGAGACAGTACCCTACATTCGCGGTTTGGGTCAAGAAGCCCAAGAATGTCGGAACTGGGGGCCGCAGCAAGACCTGTTTAACTACAGTGCGCCTTTCCGCAAAGTACCACAGTTCATTACCACATTCGCAGCTTACGAACAACCATTACCAGATCAACACCCTTATGGTTCTGGTAACGACCCATTAGAAATTCAATTTGGGGCGATTTTCCCGAAAGAAACTCGCAACCCCAGCACCCGTCCAGCGCCATTTGGTAAAGATACAAGACGGATCTTGATTCACCAAGGGCCGGGAATTAATAACCAACTGAGTAACCCAAGAGCGCGAGGTGTAGCGCCTGGTAGCCTGGGGCCAAAAGTATTCAAGCTGGATCAACTTCCTGGCACTATTGGTAAGAAAGCCGCCAAGGGTGCAAGTGTTAAGTTCTCTGAAAGCTCCACCCAGGCAGTAATTAGAGCAATTTACTTGCAAGTTATCGGTCGTGATGTTTACGAAGGTCAACGGCTGAAAGTCCAAGAAATTAAGCTGGAAAACGGCGATATTTCTGTACGGGAATTTGTCAGAGCTTTGGCTAAGTCTGACTTGTTCCGTGGTTTGTACTGGACACCGTTGTATGTTTGTAAAGCGATCGAATACATCCACCGTCGCTTGTTAGGTCGTCCGACCTACGGTCGCCAAGAAAATAATAAATACTTTGACCTTGCTTCTAAGAAAGGTTTTTACGCTGTTGTTGATGCCATCTTAGATAGCGTGGAGTACAGCGAAGCCTTTGGAGAAGATACAGTTCCTTACGAACGCTATCTAACTCCGGCTGGTGTGTCATTGCGACAACTGCGTGTTGGTACTATCCGCGAGGATGTGGTCGCCACCAAAGTTGATAAGCAAGAAACACCCCGCTTTGTGGAATTGGGTGCTGTGAGCCAAAATCGCACAGAACCAGATATTCAGTTCCGGATTAATCAAGGTGTTAGCAAGCAACGGGAACAAACAAAAGTCTTCAAGCTGGTAGCAAATACATCTGATAAAGTTGCAGTGCAAACTTTAATTAGTGCTGCTTACCGCCAGATTTTTGAGCGCGACATTGCACCTTACATCGCTAAAAACGAATTCACCAGCCTAGAAAGTAAGCTGGGTAACGGTGAAATCACCGTGAAAGAATTTATTGAAGGTTTGGGTTACTCTAACCTCTACCTGAAGGAGTTCTACACACCTTATCCCAACACTAAAGTAATTGAGTTGGGAACCAAGCACTTCTTAGGACGTGCGCCTGTTGACCAAGCAGAAATCCGCAAGTATAACCAGATTTTGGCTACCCAAGGTCTGAAGGCGTTTATTGCTGCGTTGTTAAATAGTGCAGAGTATCGCCAAGTATTTGGAGAAGATACAGTTCCTTACCGTCGCTTCCCGACTTTACCTGCGGCTAACTTCCCCAACACCGAGAAGCTTTACAACCAACTCACTAAACAAAACGATGATGTGGTTGTGCCTAGCTTTAAGCCAGTCAAAGCAAGGATGGAGTCTGCCAAGACACCAATTTTGGCAAAAGCGATCGCAGATTTGGCAGCCCAAGCACGGCAAATCGACAAGACCAAGCCGTTGTTTATCGAGTTGGGTCGTTCTTACAACGATGGTCGCGGTCAATCTGTCGAAGTGGGTGTGGGTACCAGCCGCCGTAAGCCTGCACGGATTTTCCGCTTAACAGATGGTAGTAGCCAAACCGAAAGACAGCTAGTAATTAACGCTGCTTACTGTCAGGTATTGGATGTGTTTAGCGGTCAAGTTCCTGATTATTACCGTCGTAGCGAACTCGACAGCAGACTGCGGAATGGTGAAATCTCAGTGCGCGAGTTTGTCCGCGAACTCGCCAGCTCCGAAATCTATCGCAAACGCTTCTATACCCCTTATCCCAACACCAAGGTGATTGAATACCTATTCCGTCATCTGTTGGGTCGCGCACCAGCTACTCAAGGCGAAATCCGTCAATATAACAAACTATTGGCTGATAGCGGTTTGAGAGCAGCTGTAGAAGCAATTATAGATAGCCCAGAATACGCTCGCTACTTTGGTGAAGATGTGGTTCCATACCCACGCTTCCCATCTCTACCTGCTGGTAACTACCTCGGTAGTGTTCAGGCGGCTGCTGACCTGGTGAAACAATCTTGGTCTAGCTTGTCTCCGGCTGTATTAACTGGTCGTCCAAGCGATCGCTAATACTTAGTCAATAGTCCAGGTTCAATAGTCAAGAGGTTAACACTCTTGACTATTGACTCATGGCTATAAACTATTGACACTTTACCTTTAGCAACACTCCTCTCAGATTGTGTGTTCAGGTGTAAATCTGAAAAGGAATATTACAAAATATTAAGAGCAGTCATAAATGCTCAACAGAATGCCGGAGAATATTTTGCGGAAGGTAGCTGAGTTTTACAGCTCGTGTAGTTGAAATTAACACCAGCAAACTCGTAAAGTATTAGCTACAGCAGCGACTCAACTGTTGTATCTAAAAAACAACGAGAGGACGTAGCTACCATTCAACCGAAATTAAAATCGCACCAGTTTCATATCCTGGTTTCATTAGTACTGGAGGAATCCATTAATGAGTATCGTCACGAAGTCCATCGTGAATGCTGATGCAGAAGCTCGCTACCTCAGCCCTGGCGAATTAGATCGCATCAAGGCTTTTGTTTCTGGTGGCGCACAACGCCTCCGCATCGCTCAAGTTTTAACCGACAACCGTGAGCGTCTAGTTAAGCAAGCTGGCGACAGCTTGTTCCAAAAGCGTCCTGATGTTGTATCTCCTGGTGGTAACGCTTACGGTCAAGAATTGACAGCTACCTGCTTACGCGACCTAGACTACTACCTACGCCTCATCACCTACGGAATCGTTGCTGGTGACGTTACACCCATCGAAGAAATCGGTATCATCGGCGTTCGTGAAATGTACAAGTCTTTAGGTACTCCTATTGATGCTGTTTCCGCAGGTGTTGCTGCACTGAAAAATGCTGCTTCTACCCTGTTGTCTGCTGAAGACGCTTCTGAAGCTGGCTCTTACTTTGACTACGTAGTAGGTTCATTGGCGTAGGGTAAAGCTTTTTCCCTGCTGACACAAACTGTTGCAATACGGTTGAAAATAAGGAATTAACAAAATGGCTCAAGACGCAATTACCGCTGTCATTAACTCTGCGGACGTTCAAGGTAAATACCTCGATACAGGTGCTTTAGAAAAGTTAAAAGCCTACTTTGCAACTGGTGAACTGCGCGTTCGTGCAGCTACCACCATCAGCGCAAACGCAGCTGCGATCGTTAAAGAAGCTGTTGCTAAATCTCTGTTGTACTCTGATATCACCCGTCCCGGTGGTAACATGTACACCACCCGTCGTTACGCTGCTTGTATCCGTGACTTGGATTACTACCTCCGCTACGCTACCTACGCTATGTTAGCTGGCGATCCTTCCATCCTGGATGAGCGTGTATTAAACGGCTTGAAAGAAACCTACAACTCCTTGGGTGTACCCGTAGGCGCTACTGTACAAGCTATCCAAGCAATCAAAGAAGTAACCGCCAGCTTAGTCGGCCCCGACGCTGGTAAAGAAATGGGCGTTTACTTAGACTACATCTCCTCTGGCTTGAGCTAAGAGCTAGTTGGCATCTAAGTCATTAGGTGCAGCTTTATTAAGGTCTGGAAATCAACTGTGAGTGCTAGAACGTCTTGTCGCTTATTGCAATTGCATAGATTATGATGAGTGTTAGTGGTCTAGTATTGATGTTTGATTTCCAGCCTTGGAAAGATTAATTAAAGATTTGTCTAAAAAATATACTCCCGCTTCATTTTGAGATAAAAAAAGTTTTCACACTCACCACAGGAGATTCATAACATGGCGCGGTTGTTTAAAATTACTGCTTGCGTTCCAAGCCAAACCCGGATTCGTACTCAACGCGAACTACAAAATACCTATTTCACCAAATTGGTTCCTTACGAAAATTGGTTCCGCGAACAGCAACGGATTCAAAAAATGGGTGGCAAAATCGTTAAAGTGGAACTGGCAACTGGCAAGCAAGGTACCAACGCTGGGCTGTCCTAATTCATCTATACAAATAGAACTTTATTGTAGGGAGTTCCCAAGAGGTCAAAAAAGACCTCTTTTTTTATCGATATTTTGGGTGTGAACTACCTACACTGACCTGGCGGAGAGCGTGTAGGCTTCCTGTCCAACAGAAAACGCAGTAGTGGATTTCTTGCGTCCTCCCTTACTACGACTTATACCATTTTGGATTTTAGATTTTAGATTTTGGATTGGGTAGGGGTTGATTGGTAAGCTTTTGAGCCATCCATTTGTCGCAATCATTTTTTAATTTGGTGTAATCTATCTAAAAAAACGAAAAAATAAGGTTTTAGTAAAGGGTGCAGGGGTGAAAGGGTATAAGGGTGTAAGTATTCAAAACCCTTACACCCAATCCCCACAGACAATTGTGGTGTGTAAGTCCTGTTTAGGCAGACACTCTGCTCGTGCAGAAATTGGTCAAGATGTTGATAAATCATTGAAGATTACTACATATCATCCAGAAGTCAGAATTGAGAATCATCAGTTCTGACTTTTGAATTTTTACAGAACTTCTGCGCTAAAATATTGCCAAAATACTGGGTGTGACAAACTGGCGATCGCAGTTTATCCAGGAGTGAGGGATAGAAAGGTATTTTTGGATTATCTAAAACCTAAAATTACAAATTAATTATGTTTTCCCCGATTCCTTGCCATTTACCGCGTGTCACCATTGTTGGTGCTGGTAGAGTTGGTAGTACTCTCGCCCAACGCATTGCTGAGAAGAATTTAGCAGATGTGGTTTTAGTCGATATTGTTGAGGGTATGCCACAAGGTTTGGCACTGGATTTAATGGAAGCCAGAGGAATAGAACTGCATAACCGCCAGATTATCGGGACGAATAATTATGCTGATACGGCTAATTCTGAAATTGTGGTGATTACGGCTGGGTTACCGCGCAAACCGGGAATGAGTCGGGATGATTTGCTGAGAACTAATGCCAAGATTGTCGTCGAAGCGGCAAAAAACGCGATCGCACATTCGCCCAATGCAATTTTTATCGTCGTCACCAACCCTTTAGACGTGATGACTTATTTAGCTTGGCAAGCCACAGGTTTACCACGCGATCGCATTATGGGTATGGCTGGCGTGTTAGACTCAGCCCGCTTTGAAACTTTCATCGCTTTAGAATTGGGTGTTTTACCTGCGGATGTGAAGGCGATGGTATTAGGTAGCCACGGTGATTTAATGGTTCCATTGTCTCGTTATGCCACCGTTAACGGCATTCCCATTACAGAATTATTAGACGCAGCTACCATTGAAAGTTTAATAGCAAGAACCCGCAATGGTGGTGCAGAAATTGTTGAATTAATTCAAACAGGTGGCGCATTTTTCGCCCCTGCATCGGCGACAAGTATGATGGTTGAGTCAATATTATTAAATCAATCGCGGCTATTGCCAATTGCAGTTTATTTAGAAGGCGAATATGGTTTAAAAGATGTGGTAATTGGTGTGCCTTGTCGCTTAGGCTGCGGTGGAATTGAAAGTATTTTGGAATTGAATTTAAGTGAAAGTGAAATAGCAGCTTTGCATAATTCTGCTAAATCTGTGCGGAAAAATATCGAGCGATCGCAAGAGATATTAGCTGCAATTTCATAATTTTGTTTCATATTTCTCGGTAACATATTCGTCTAAAGTATTTATTCTAATGAATAACTTTTAAGAACTGTAATTTGATTGACGCATATAACAATATTATTTAATTTATAAAAATCTTGCTCAGAACCCCGACTTTTTTTATAAGTCAGGGATATTCTGTGTCAATATTCAGCAATTACGCGGTTATTTTTTACGCTTGGAATCATTTAAAAAGAAACAGTCGCTACGATGTTTTTTGTCAGAAAAAATACTCAATATGCCAACAAATATAGCTCAGACGAAAACTCGCCTCCTTTTGGCTTTGTGGGATTTGGGAGGAGTGCAGCAGGAAGTAAAAAAAGGCTTATTGACTAAGCGTATTGTTTCCAAAGGTAAAAAAGCAGCAGATTACCAAAGTGTATTCGAGGAATTACGGAAGCAAGGCGCGATCGCAATTTCCAAAACTGGCTATTCTCTTGCTTCTCCCAAGGGTTTAGAAGTTCTAGGCGAGGGTTTGAGAAGTTCCGAATTTAGATTTGATGGAACTATTGTTGGGAGTTGGACTGCAAATGCACTAGTTAAATGGATTGGTGGAATTAATAGCACAGTTACTAGTACACCCGCACCAGAAAAACCTAACAAGGGTGCGATCGCTTCCTACGAAGAATTTAAGTTAGTCGTGCTGGAAGTCTACGACAAATTGAATTATGAATACAACTTCAATCATCTAGTTCCAATTTATCGGATTAGAAGACAAGTAGGCGATCGCTTAAGCCGTACAGAATTTAATGATTGGCTGCTAGAAATGCAAGCTGACGATATTTTGCAACTACAAGGCGGAAGTGTAGAAGATAGCGCACCAGACAAGATAGAAGATTCTATCACCACAGTCTTAGATGGATTACGCTGTTACGCCAGACTGTTGAAAGCATAAATTTTTTGTACTCCTCACTCAATAAATATCATCTCAAAAACTATGATTGCTACCACATCTACCATTGATGAACTGATTAGAAATAAAAATCCATTCGCCGGACATATTGTTGTCAGACCGCAACAAATATGGGGAAAAAGTTATCCTGATGTTTCATCAATTAATGCTCATGCTTCTGATGCAGTGTTTAATGCAGTTGAACAGATCCGCCAAGGAAAACGTGAGACTGTAGGCATTACTATGACTGCTGAAAAAGGCTTGGGTAAGAGCCATATTATTAGTCGCATTCGCCATCGCTTACAAGCAGAAAATACAGCTTTATTTATCTACATGGGTAAGTATGACAATCTGAATCAGATTAAATCTCAATTTTTGCAAACTGTTGCTTCTAGCCTGAGAGCTTTTGGCAGTCAAGATTTGATGCAGTGGCAAGAAATAGCAGCAGCTTTAATTAATGAAGCGAAGAAATGTAACTATACCCCACGGCAATACATCAATGGCTACCCAAATTTGTTAAAAAATTCACCAAGGATAATTGATGATTTAACAGAAGCAGTTCTGAAAATTAAGCCTGAGATTACTAACCCCTATATTATTCGAGCTATTCTGTGGACACTTTCTAATCCACATGCTCAGTATGCAACTTATTGGTTATCAGGTTTAGAAATTACACAAATACAAGCTGATTCTCTAGGTCTGCCAAACTCCAAAAATGATGATAAAGAAGCTGAGGCTTTAAGTAATGTACGCCAAATATTAGATATAACTAGCAATTATAAAGTTCCCGTAATCTGTTTCGATGAATTAGATATTGCAGATATTTCCGACACAGGATTTACCGCACCTCAAATTGTCGCTAACTTAGTCAAGGACTTGTACAACAGTCTCAAAAGAGGTGTTTTATTACTATCAATGTATCCCGAAACATGGAATGAGCAAATTAGAACACTACCACAGGCTGATGCAGTAATTGATAGATTGGCAAGTGAAAAATCTGACAGGCAACCGATAGCATTAAATTATCTTAATTCTGATAATGTGCTTGCTCTTGTCCAAGCATGGCTAAAAGATTTTTACCAAGATAATCAAGAAAATCCACCACATCCTCTTTATCCATTTGATGAAAATAAACTTAAAGAACTTGGGAAAGGAAGACCAACTTTAAGGTCAGTTTTAAAATGGTGTGCAGACAATTTTGTAATTAATACACCTATTATTAATAATGGTGGAAAAATAGATAAAAATTCTATAGATACAGAATCCGAGCCAATAATCACTCCACACCCAGTTAAAGCATATTTCGATAATGAATTATCGAACGTAGAAGCTTCTATTGATTCATTAATGGAAGAAGCTACAACTATTAGTGATGCTATCTGGTTGGCTTTTGTGAGCTTGGTTGATAAAACTGTAGAAGAAATTGCCATTGAAGCCATTGAGGACTTATCTGGTATTGAAACTGGTGCATCAGGTGACAGATTTATTGATTTCAAAGTTATCGGTAATAATAGGAAAGTGAGAATTGGAGTAAGTGTAGTTCAGAAAGATGGTAGGTTTATAGGTGCTGCATTAGATAGACTAATCGACTACAAAAGATTTGACCTAACTCGCGGTTGCCTAGTTCGTTCTAAAACAATTAGCCCAAATGCTGCATTAGCTAGAGAACGTTTGAGAGTACTTTTACAAGATAAAGGTGGAGAATGGGTAGGCTTTCAAAGTCAAGATGTTAAAGCTCTATTAGCTATCTATTTTGTTTGGTACAACAGCGAAAGCTACGAACTAACAGAAGAACAAGTATTTGATTTTATTGAGCAGCAACAATTAGCAATCAACAATCCTTTGATTCGAGAAATACTCAGTGATCCTTCTGGTCAAGAACCAGATAATTTGACTGATGATGAATTGCCTATGAGAATACCTCAAAGCATTTCTATCGCTGATAATATACAACTAACTCTATAACTAATAAAGCATGAATAAGCTGTTTTCACTGCCAACAGCTTTGTGTTTACCTGCCCCTGAAATTGAAGCTTTAATACAGGGGCAAACAATAGCAGCTATGCCCAAGATGTTTATTCGTCCTGGGCAGAGATTTGCTCTTTATCCAGCACAAAGTTTACCTATTAGATTACCATTTGAGAAATACTATCGGGTCAATATCTTACCTGTTAGTAATCTGGATGCTACTCATACATCTAATATTAAAGCTTGGGCAAGATGTGAACTTTGCCAAATTTTAGATGAAACTAAGCCATTAGATATTTTGTCTCAATTAACCATCTTTTCTCCAGAAGCTTTAAAGGAGATAATCAAACAGCAGCAGCATATTTTTCTAGCTTATTTACGTGTGTATAATTTAGCTAGTTATCAAGAATTTGCAGTTAACTCAAATATTCAAGATAAACTAGGTAAATTTGTTAGTTCACAATCTTCTATAACTGTAACTGAAGAATTACCAGTATTAAGCGATCGCACTTTTACCCAACGCAAACAGCAACTAGAAAAGTTAGAACCACCTCTACACCCTGAATTACAAGAATTGCAAAGTGCATTAGCTTCGATAGCAATTACTAACCCAGCCGCGAAAAATCTAGATGATGAGATTAAAGTATTTTTAGGGTGGAATATTTATCAATCTCATCAGATTTTAGATACGGACTTAACTTGGATTAAAAAAATTGCTGAAGTTGGTAATTCTAGTGATGGTCATCAATTTGAAAAGCTAGTACGTCGTGGACTGATAAAATTAGGTTTTACTGGTTTAGGGCTTAATCCAGATGCAACTGGTGGAGCTGGAGGAATGGATTTTTACACTGAAAACCCTTTCTCAATGGTAGGAGAGTGTAAAGCAACTAAAACTGAGAAAGTTCCTGATGGTACTCCGGCTCAATTGCTCAAAATAGGTATGAACCATTTAGGTAAATTTCAGTATGATAATTCTATTAAATTAATCGTAGCGGCTGGAGAACTAAATAGTTACGCATTGAGAACAGCAACCGAAAATCATATGAACGTTATTAGTCCTGAGACTCTACAAAAATTAGTTGAACTGCAAACATATTATAAAAACTCTATTAATTTATTAGAGCTAAAACTATGTTTACAACAAGCTCCTTTTGGTTTAGCAGAAGAAAAAGTCAATAATTATCTTGAAAAAGTAGAACAATCCATAAAATTGCGATCGCACTTAGTTAACTTAGTTAAAAACTATTTACACAATTCAGGCACAGAATCCGCAGGTGTAGACGCTTTACATGGTGCTTATTTTGGCTCGAATCCACCACGTCCAATCAAAACCGAAGAAATGCACGAAATTTTGATAGAACTTTCTTCACCGTTAACAGGCTATTTAGGTAGAGAAAAAGGAACGGATTGGAGGAGCGATCGCTTTTATTTTCTGCGTGAGTTACAAATATACTCAAGATAGCTAAATGCTATATAGCATTGCTAAATCATTTGTGAACCCAAAGATCCCCGACTTCTTGAAGAAGTCGGGGATCTGAGCCTCTCGATTCTCACCAATCAAATAAGATTGCTATAGTAACCATTATCTTTCAAACATCTCTTTTATCCCAAGGTCAAAATGCCGGCTTGATAATTAACAAGCAATGGCAAGATTTTTAACCACTCTGAACCTAACAAAAATTCTGTAATCTCATCCCCTGCATACACAGGGATTTCATACTCTTTTTCGTCTAATATTAACTTTCCTAAATATACCTTGAATGAGGTTTCGCCTTGTGCAGTTCGTAAAGTATCTCTACCAAGATAAGACCAGCCTAAACTCTCTATATCTTGCTGGTTTAGAGCTAAAAAGCCTGTGAAGCCAGTATCTAACATGGTATCTACAGGTAAATTTAACCCATCTTCAGTAATTAACTCAATCACAAAAAATAGTTGCCCATTTTCTCCAAAGCTGCCCTGAATCATATTCTGCCAGTGCTTCCTGTTTCGTTTATGCAAAAAACACAGTGGTCAGCATTTGGGTAATTTTCTAATGCTTTTTTATGCGCTTGTATATTTTCAGGGTCAATGAAATAATCACCACTATTTGGCTCAATTGCAATATACCAACCGTAATGTTCCTTAATCAACTCAGGACGCACGCGCTCAAAAATTGCTCGACAACGCTGATAAAATGCTTCATCTTCTGCTTTGCGTCTAGCTAATTCTTCAGGTGATAAAGTTCGTTCGGGAAATATTCGGCCTTGGCGTGCAGGTTGTTTTGCGGTTGATTCAGCCATATTAATAGGATGATGTATTCATTTCCTATTATAAAAAAGTAAGGGCGATCGCCTCTACTTTCTTCTCAACCCCAAGTAATATTAAAACTCTGCGTTCTCTGCGCCTCTGTGGTGCAAAAAAATAGGCAGTGATAATCAATACCACCGCCTAAAATCAACACCAGTTTAATCTATCGTCACGACATTAGTTATTACTTGCGTCCATATTCATCAGCCGGATCGCCAAAAGGGTCTGCACTAGTTGGACTAATATTGCTGTACTCATCAGGCGTGTCGCTAGAGGGTTCTTGATTAGCTGGACTTAAGCCTTCATAAATTTGGTCTTCTGGCTCAAGATAATCATCTTCGCTATCTGGACGCACATTACTTTTATCTGTCTCTTGGTCAAACTCATTATTATTTGAGCCTGTGAAAAACTCTTTCGCTCTTTGAAAAAAGCCGTTTACCATAATAATGACTCTCCTATATTTTTTACTAAATAGATTTGTTAACTTGCTTATTAAAAGCTCATAGTAAAAATTATCAAGGAATCTTTGCAGTATTTACTCCTGCCTTTGAGAGAAATAGCACTCACTCTCTAGAAATATGTTCATGATTTACGCACAAAGATTATCTGTGGAGATTGGGTGGGGTTTGGGGTGTAAGGATTTTGAATCAGTACACCCCTATACCCCTGTACCTCTACACCCTTACCAAAACCCTTGATTTTTCGTTTTGATGCGTAAGTCCTAATGTTGTTATGGCAGATGACAGAGTTATAGTATACCTATATATGAATTTACCTTAAAATAATCAATTATCTCTGCGTATTTAAGTTCTGTTCATAGGCTAAAAAATTACATTGCTTGCTATTAATCGGATTTACCCGCCTAGAGGGTCTTTTAAGAAATGGTGTAGGGATATCAGGGTTTGACACGTCTATATTCTTCGATAAAGACGGAATTTTGGGTTTTTTTAGGTTATTAGGGATGGAGGGGAGAGCGATCGCCTGTCCCCAAAAAATTGTAGTGTCCGTAAATATGAAGTTAACTTGTTCTAAAATTTACAAAAAATTTATACTTAGCTACTGTGTAACTTCATTTACAGAAATTAGTTTTGTTAATACTGTCGATAAACTCAACTTATACTTATTACACTGGTAATTATCCCTAACAATTATTAAAACTAAAACCAATAACATTATGTATTATCAACTCTGGAATTTATTCTTGAGCGAGGATAAGTATTTCTATTGGAAGGAGAAGGTCAAATTACTGCCAAGATTTGACCATTTTACATGGCAGAAAATTATTGATTTTTTATCACTAGTAGAGCAGAATTTTTTTCTCAGTACTCAACTAGAAAAAATCGATAGCATTGAAGAGTTTCTGATATTGGCTAAAGAAAATGGGTACAAATTGACTCAAGAAGCAGTTGCATGGTTTGTAATTACCAGAAAACAAATTTGGGATTTGTTGGATACTGCACAGAAAATCCCATCTTTAAAAGAACAATTACTAGCTGCTAAAAATCCACAACAGTTTATTAAAATAGCTACCGAGCATCGGTTTCATTTTTCTATTGAAGAATTAGCATGGCTATTAACTGAAGTTAAATGTTCGCCAGAATTAGTATCTCTCAATAATAGTGTGGGAGAAATTTTCACAGCTTCAAATTACGGCAGAATTGAAATCGGATATTGGATTTGGTTAGCCGAAGATTGGGGAATAGTACCACCATTCTGTCATGTGCATAAATCTGATAATCTTGTCAGTGAAAATATCCTCAATCCATTTTTCCTAGATCGCTGCTTTTTACCTAAGAGCTACTTTACTCAAAGGTTGATGAGTGTGGTGTGAGGAAAGGGGCGAGGGAGTAGAGGCTAGAGGTTAGGAATTTGTACTTTTTGATTCAGCACTTTTGAAGTAAGTAATGAGTAATAAGTAGTGAGTAATAAGTAAATTTCCGACTCATCACTCATTACTCATTATTTGCCATACAATTAAGCATCCTGATCGTTGAAGGTATGACTTCAGATCAGGATGCTTGATTGTAGTTGAGCTAGAAATTTTAGAACAAATTAGCTAATAGAAGCTTTTAAACTGTTTGGTTGAGCAAAATCGCCTTGCAACACTACGCCCCGTTGATTGGCGTGTAAGTGACGCAGAATTTTGTAAATTGCTTCTACTTCTTCTTTAGCACCCACTTTTTCGGCAATTTCTGACAAGGAAAGGGGTGTTTTTTCACTTTGCAAAACAGTAACTACTTTAGTTTGCAAATCCAGAATAGCGGCGGCGGCTTTTTTACCTGCTTCTACTCCTGGTTGGTGATAAGCGTTAATGTTTACTAAGTTGCCATAAAAACCAACGGCACGGTCATACAAGGCAATTAAAGCGCCGACGGTGCGGGCATTAACTTGAGGAATCGTTATAGTAATTGAATCGCGCTGATTTTCATAAAGGGCTTTGCGTGTTCCTTGGAGGAAACCAGCCAGATAATCGCCAGATGTCACGCCAGGATCGATTTCTGGGGATTGACCTTGACGGTCTTCTAAAACTTCAATCAAAGTAGCAAAGAAGTTTGGTACACCATCACGCAATTGTTGGACGTAAGCATGTTGGTCTGTGGAACCTTTGTTACCGTAAACGGCAATACCTTGATGGACAATATTACCGTCTAAGTCTTTTTCTTTACCCAAAGATTCCATTACTAGCTGCTGTAAATAGCGGCTGAACAGTGCCAAGCTGTCTTTGTAAGGCAGAACAACCATGTCTTTTTCGCCTTTACCATTGCCAGCGTAGTACCAAGACAATGCTAATAACGCGGCTGGATTCTTTTTGATATCAGCAACGCGGGTAGCATCATCCATTTCTTTAGCACCGTCAAGGATGGCACGTATATCGATGCCTTGCAGTGCAGCTGGGACTAAACCCACTGTTGACATTTCGGAGGTACGACCGCCTACCCAGTCATACATGGGGAATGTGGCTAACCAACCTTCAGACTGGGCAACTTTATCTAAGTTACTGCCAGGACTGGTAATGGCTACAGCATATTGAGCAAAATCGAGATTGTGGCCAGCGTAGGCTTTTTTAACTTCAATCATACCGTTGCGGGGTTCTGGTGTACCGCCTGATTTGGAGATGACCAAAACTAAGGTGCTGGCAAGGTTGTTGCGTAATTGGTTAAGAACGCGGTCAATACCTGCGGGGTCGGTATTGTCAATAAAGTGAATTTTGAGGGGAGGAAAGTCGGCGGCGAGGGCTTCGGCGACAAATTCGGGGCCGAGGGCAGAACCACCAATACCAATGGAGATGATATCAGTGAAACGATTAGCTTTGGGCGGATGAATTGCGCCGGTTTGGATTTTTTCGGCGAAGGCTTCAATTTGTTCGAGTGTTTGGACAATTTCTTGGGTGAGTTCTGGCGTGGGTGCTAAATCAGGGTTTCGCAGCCAGTAATGTCCAACCATACGGTTTTCATCGGGATTGGCGATCGCACCCTTTTCTAATTCCGCCATATCAGCAAATGCTTTGTCAAATTTCGGACGCAATGACTCCACGAAGGCATCATCAAAACCCATCCGGCTTACATCTACATATAGTCCCAATCCCTCGTGGAAATATAACCAATCTTGGTATCTTTGCCAAAGTGCTATCGCATCCATAGGGAAATCTCAGGTAAGTTGTTTTTCCATGACAAGTTTAATGTAAGCTCAGGTGCATCCCTGCCTAGCCTTATACAGTTTTAAGTGTTGAGCCAATGCTCTGCCCTAAACATCTGGCATAGGTATGACTCGCAGAAACTTGACAATTTCTCCCCGAATCTCAATCCCAATTAAATAATCATCCAAGGTAAAACGGTGAAAAATGCCTTCATGGTCTAGCTGTCGCAGTTCAGGAAGACCATGCAACTGCCACTTTTCTCCAAATTCAAAAAACACAAAATCGTACACTCGCTGATAAGCAGCAGGTTCTAAACTCTTCAGATCCATTAAAAAAGACCTGGCATAGCGCATTTCCACACTCACTAGGCATCACCTCTTTTGAGGGTATAAGGGGATAGGGGTGTAGGGGTTTAGGGGAATAAGATGTTAGCTAGGGACTAATCTCTGGCCTCTAATCCCTTTTTTATCACTGCATCAGTAAAACATTAAAATTTGTATCGCTTCTTCCTGAGTCAAAATATCCCAAGGTTGCTGCGATCGCTTGACTTTTTGTATGGCTTTGAGCATATAAAAGTCACAATGTAAAGCGTGAACACTCTCCCAGACGCTTTGGAGTTCTTCGTCACTCAATTGTTCGATTAAATGATGGATTCTTATACGCAGCAAGTTCATATATCAATAAACTATGTTCCAAAAGTCAAGGCTATTGTTCCCAAAAATTGGCAATGGTGAACGGGAAGAGGTAGTATCTTGAGACAGTAATCAGTAGACAGTGATCAGTAATCAGTGGAAAAGTGTTTACCTTTCCCTGTCTACTGTTCAGCGTTTACTGTTAACTGTTAACTGTTAACTGTTAACTGTTATGGTTGATTATTTAATTTTTTTGGCGATTTCGACGGCAATTTTTGCCCTGTTTGGTTTGGGGCTGAATTTACAGTGGGGCTTTACGGGGTTGATTAACTTTGGTCATATTGCTTTTATGACCTTGGGAGCTTACACAACAGTATTGTTAAGTTTAAAAGGCGTTCCTTTAATCATATCGGCTGTGATTGGTGCGATCGTAGCGGCTTTGTTGGGTTTAATTATTGGTTTTGCGACTCTGCGCCTGCGGGAAGATTATCTGTCGATTGTCACTATTGGTACCGGGGAACTGATTCGCTTGGTGGTGAATAACCAAGAGTTACCTGTGGGTGATACTTGGGTATCTGGGGCGTTTGGGGTGCAGAGTTATGTTATCCCATTCTCGACAGCACCTAATTTAGTAGTTCGTTTGATGATGATTGGGTTGCTGACTTTATTGGCGGCTGTAACTTTTTTCACATTGTGGCGATGGATTCGCACAGCCCAAAGATTATTGGTGGCGGATACTGCTAAAAAAACCAGCAGTAAGCAGGAATTAGCATCGCGTTTAGGTGTGGGGATTGTTTTGGGTTTGTTGACAGCCGCAATTTATATTTCTGGTGTGATTGGTTTGTATAACTACAACCCCAAAGCAGGTTTGATGTTGTTGTCGCTGTTGGTGTTGGCGTTTGTTTTTTGGCGGTTAGAAATTTTATTGCGATCGCCTTGGGGTCGCGTATTAAAAGCAATCCGCGAAGATGAAGAAATCCCGAAAGCTTTAGGTAAAAATGTTTTTTGGTACAAAATTCAATCTCTGATGTTAGGCGGTGCGATCGCAGGTGTGGCGGGTGCGTTCTTTGCTTGGCAGTTAAGCGCCATTTATCCTGATAACTTCCAGCCCCAACTCACTTTCGACGCTTGGATTATGGTAATTTTAGGCGGTTCTGGGAATAACATCGGCACAATCTTAGGTGCAGTTATTTACTTTGCCTACGATTCCATTACCAGAGAAGTTCTACCCAGAATCATTCCCTTAGATGAAGCGCGGCTGGGTGCATTTCGGATTATGGTCATTGGTTTAATTTTAATGGTGCTAATGATTTGGCGACCTCAAGGTATTTTAGGGAAAAAGGAGGAACTCACCCTTGGTAAATAACCAATCACCGCCACTTCCCCTATTAGCAGCCTCTGGACTTTGCAAAAGCTTTGGCGGTATCAAAGCAGTGAATGAGGCACAAATTGAAGTTCTCAAAGGTAGCATTACTGGGTTGATTGGCCCCAATGGTGCGGGTAAAACTACTTTATTCAATTTACTTTCTAACTTTATCCGCCCAGATAAAGGAAGAGTAATTTTTGATGGTGAACAAATTCAGCAGTTGCAACCATACCAAATCGCCCAGCAAGGACTAGTGCGGACTTTCCAAGTAGCGCGGACTCTCTCGCGGCTGTCGGTGTTAGAAAATATGCTATTGGCGGCGCAAAAACAAACAGGCGAAAGTTTTTGGCAAGTGCAACTCCAACCCCACGTAGTCGCTAAAGAAGAAAAGGAATTGCAAGAGAGGGCAATGGTTTTGTTAGAGTCTGTGGGGTTGGCGCATAAAGCCCAAGACTATGCGGGGGGTTTGTCTGGTGGACAACGCAAGCTATTAGAAATGGGGAGGGCGTTGATGACGAATCCCAAGTTAATTTTGTTGGATGAACCAGCCGCCGGGGTGAATCCCAGGTTAATTGATGATATATGCGATCGCATTGTTAACTGGAACCGCCAAGAAGGTTTGACATTTTTAATTATTGAACACAATATGGACGTAATTATGTCCTTGTGCGATCGGGTTTGGGTATTGGCTGAAGGGCAGAATTTAGCGGATGGAACTCCCACAGAAATTCAATCCAACCCCCAAGTTTTAGAAGCTTATTTGGGTAAATAATTTTTAGTTAGGAGTCACAATTCTGAATAATACCAATACCCCATATATTCCAACATAACCCGTGATTTTATGGTAGTCCGCGTAGGCGGACTTTGTTTTTATAGCCGCGAATTTCATTCGTCGGGGCTAGATGCAAGATATGTATAGATATAGCAGTCCTAAATCATTTGTAAATTTTCTATATCTTTTTCTTCTTTCTTACCTTTGCGTCCTTTGCACGGCAGTCGCTTCAAGCCGGGAAACCCGTCCAACGCGCTGCCTCGTTCTTTGCGGTTCGTTTCCATATCTATTAGGACTTACGCAAGAACCCTCTCGAACTCTTATAACTTCGTGTCCTTTGCGCCCTTTGCGGTTCGTTTTTTCATAATTTTGCGTAAGTCCTGTCTATGTTTTTCACGACTTATTTAGGATTGCTATATATACTTGTATTATATTTTTATTTTAACTCAAAATCATGATTCAAATAGCAGGATATGACATTGTAGACAAAATCCATGAAGGTACAGCTACAGTTGTTTATCGAGGTAGAAAAAAACGACAACAGCAGCCAGTAATTATTAAACTGTTCAAGTCGGAATATCCTACATTAGAAGAAATTACTCGCTTACGCCATGAATATAGAATTCTCAAAGATTTTGTAAGTGAGCGAGTTGTTAAAGCTTACAAATTAGAAAAATATCAAAATGCTTTTGCGCTGATTTTAGAAGATTTTGGTGGTCAATCTTTAAGTCAAATTTTGATATCTAAGCAATTAACAGTTATAGAGTGCTTACAAATAGCGATCGCTTTAGCAGAAACATTAATTGATTTAGAGAAAGCGGCAATTATTCATAAAGATATTAAGCCCAGTAATATTATTATCAATGTAGAAAGTGAACAGGTAAAATTAACTGACTTTGGTTTATCTTCCCGACTATTTTTAGAAAAGCCGACTATCGGCAACCCTAACTTATTAGAAGGTACTTTAGCCTATATCGCACCAGAACAAACAGGGAGAATGAATCGCTCGATTGACTATCGTAGCGATTTTTATTCTTTGGGTGTGACTTTATATGAAATGCTGACAGGTAAATTACCATTTACCAATCATGATCCACTAGAGTTAGTTCATTGTCACATTGCCAAAAAACCCATCCCACCCAAGCAATATCAGCACATTCCGCAGGCTGTGTCGGATATTGTGATGAAACTGTTAGCGAAAAACGCTGAGGATAGATATCAAAGTCCAGAGGGGTTGAAATTTGATTTAGAAACTTGTCTTAGACAGTTGCAAGCAGGTGGAGACATTAAAGATTTTACACCTGGTCAGCGCGATCGCGGTAATCAACTGTTAATTCCGCAAAAGCTTTATGGTAGAGAAACAGAAGTTAGCACATTGATGGATGCTTTCGAGCGAGTTAGCCAAGGCGCAACAGAAATGATGCTAGTTTCTGGTTATTCGGGTATTGGAAAAACATCGATTGTTAATGAAGTTCACAAACCAATTGTTGCAGCCAGAGGATATTTTATTGCAGGTAAATTTGACCAGTTTAAACAAGATATTCCTTATGCAGCTTTCATTCAAGCTTTTCAAGAATTAATTCGTCAACTCTTAACAGAAAATGAACGGCAAATAGCAATTTGGCAACAGAAGTTATTAGCGGCTTTTGGTGCTAATGGTAAAGTGCTGATTGATGTGATTCCCGAAGTCGCATTAATTGTTGGTTCACAACCAGATGTCCCTAAATTGGGTACCATTGAATCTCAAAATCGATTTAACCGCGTTTTTCAACAATTTGTCAATGTTTTCTGTCAACCAGAACATCCATTAGTCATTTTTTTAGATGATTTACAATGGGCAGATTCTGCATCATTAAAATTACTTAAGCTGTTGATGACAGATGACAGTAGCCGATATTTATTCTTAATCGGTGCGTACCGCGATAACGAAGTTAGCCCGACTCATAAATTTATTCAAACGCTACAAAAAATCCGGCAAAAAAACACTGTGGTGCATACTATCACGGTAAAACCTCTGTTGCTGACTCATATCCAACAACTGATAGAAGATACATTAAATCAAGGGAGCATAACTAACAAAATTGAGTTATTAGCCGAATTGGTTTTTCATAAAACTCAAGGTAATCCATTTTTCTTAACTCAATTACTCAAAAGTTTATATAGCGAAAATCTCTTGGTATATCATGTAGCTACAGACAGTTGGCATTGGGATATTCAGGAAATTCAAACAGTAGGCATTACTGACTATAATATTGTCGAATTAATTGCCAGAAATATTCGTAAATTACCATTAGAAACACAGAAACTATTGCAGTTGGCAGCTTGTATTGGTAATCAATTTAATTTAAAAGTTTTATCAGCAGTCCATGACAATTCAGAGATTATCACCGCTAATCATTTATGGAGTGCTTTGCAAGCAGGTTTGATTCTGCCCTTATCTTCCAATTATAAAATTCCTTTGGTCTTTGAAGAGAAAGAATCAAATCTCCTGAAATTGAGCAATACGAAAATTAATTATAAATTCTTACATGACCGAGTGCAACAGGCTGCTTATTCTCTAATTCCTGAAACCAAAAGAAAAACTACTCATTTAAGAATTGGGAAACTACTCCTTAAAAATACTTCACCAGAAACCCAAAAAGATAATATATTTGCCCTAGTCAATCAATTGAATTTTGGCATTGATTTACTACAAACACAAATCGAAAAAGATGAATTAGCGCAACTAAATCTCCTAGCTGGACAAAAGGCAAAAGCCGCTACAGCCTATGAAGCGGCTGTGAAATACTTAAATATTGGTCTACAACTGCTAAGTCCTGATAGTTGGACAAGTCAATATACCTTAACTTGGAATTTTTATCTAGAAACAGCAGAGGCAGAATACATCAATATTAATTTAGAGCAAGCCTTATTTTTATGCAATCAAGCCATCAAAAAAATTAGTCATCTTCTTGATGGGGTGAAATTTTATCAACTAAAAATTAAAATTTATTTAGCTAAAAATCAAGTAGATATTGTTTTAGATATTGGTCAGCAACTTTTAGAAATGCTGGGTGTTACTTTAGTAAAATCATCACCAGCAATTGATATTGAGCAGTTATCTCACCTGTCACTGATGACTGATAAATATAAATTAGCAGCAATGGAAATTTTAATGTTGCTTTGGCCTCCTGCTTGTTTTGCCGAAAGCAGCATCACAATTCCCATTCTGCACACAATGATTGAGCTTTCGATACAATACGGCAATTCTCCACCATGTATATTTGCTTATGCCGCCTATGGTCAATTGATGGCTTGGTCAGTGCCGGATATTAATTTAGGCTATCAGATGGGACAGTTGGCTCTGCAACTCTTAGATCAATTAAATGCTAAAAAATATAAATCTCAATCTTTGTTAACAGTTGCAATTAGTTTGACTCATCATAAAGAGCATATTCAAGCAACTATCAATCCGATATATGAAGCAATTGAAAGTGGTTTAGAAGTGGGAGATATTGAATATGCTTGCCATGCGGCTAACTTTTATTGTTGTCATATCTTTTTTGCTGCACAACATTTAGATACTGTTGCCCAAACTCAAAATGAATATATAGAGTTTGTCAGTAAATTTGAACAAAAACATCAACTAGGACTCATTAAAACCTGCGCTCAGACAGTAGACAATTTACGCAATTCATCTGTGGTCAAAACGCAATTAACTGGCGATATTTTAGATGAAGATGAATTTATTAATTCTGTTAAATCTACTAAAAATACTTTGCCATTATTTGATGTTTATGCTTATAAAGTATGGCTATGTTATTTATTTGAAAAATATGACGAGTGTTTAGAGTTTGTAGAATTGACATTCCAATATAGTCTATTCATGCAAACAAGTGTGTTATTTAGATATCATAACTGGTTTTATTCTTTAGCGTTATTGGCTCAAAAACAGGAAATACATGAACAAGAAACATACATTATTCAAGTAGAAAAAAACCAAGAAATCATGAAATATTGGGCGGAACATGCCCCGATGAATCATCTACATAAATATCAATTAGTCGAGGCAGAAAAAGCTAGGGTATTGGGAAAAACATTGTCGGCAATGGAACTTTATGATTTAGCTATTGCAGGTGCTACACATAATGGATATCTTCAAGATGAAGCTCTGACTTATGAATTAGCCGCTAAGTTTTATTTAGGGTTAGGCAGACAAGAAATTGCCCGGACTTATATGACAAAAGCCCACTATAGTTATATCTGCTGGGGTGCAATTGCTAAGGTTAAAGATTTAGAAGCAAAATATTCACAGATACTCTTTGTTTCCCAAAAAAAATTAACATCAGCTAAAAATCATATTTCTACTTCTTCTACTACTAGTAGTAGTTCACAATTATTAGATGCTACAACAATTATTAAAGCTTCTCAAACACTTGCTAGTGAAATTATTTTAGAAAATTTACTAGAAAAGTTAATGAATATTGTAATTGAGAATGCTGGCGCTCAAACTGGGTTTTTGATTTTAAAGCAGCAAGAAAAGCTATTAATTCAAGCGAAGGGTGTTGTAGATAATTCCAAGGTAGTAGTTTATGAATCTTTGCTGGCAGAAACAAGTCAACAATTACCGCATTCTTTAATTAATTATGTAGTGAGAACTCAAGAGGATGTGATTTTAACTGATGCAGTTCATGAGGGAATATTTACTACAGATACTTATATACTGCAAAACCAACCAAAATCTGTATTATGCACACCAATTCTGCATCAAGGTGAGCTTTTTGGTTTATTGTATTTGGAAAATAATTTGGCTGTTGGTGCTTTCACTGCCGAAAGATTAGAAGTATTGAAAATTTTATCTTCTCAAGCGGCAATTTCGATTCAAAATGCTCAACTTTATCAAAATCTCAAGCAAGAAATTCAAGAGCGTCAACAAGCAGAAGAAGCGTTACGGGAGAGTGAGAAAAAGTTAACCCAGATTTTGGAAGCTGTTCCAGTGGGTATATTTGTAGTTGATCCCCAAGGAGAGGCTGATTATGCAAATCAAACTGCACGAAAAATTTTAGCTGTTGATCAATCTCCAACTACAGAATTAACTGAGATATATCAAGCTTATCTCCAAGGTACAGCCAAACATTATCCGACGGAGACGCAGCCAATTATCAGAGCTTTACATGGTGAAAGTATTGTGATTGATGATCTGAAATTGGAGCAGGGGAATAAAGTTGTTCCTTTGGAGGTGTTAGCAACGCCAATTTTTGATAATAAAGGTGAAATTATTTATGCGATCGCAGCTTTTCAAGATATCACACAACGCCAGCAGGCAGAAGCCGAGCGAGCTAAATTCACCCAAGAACTGGCTCAGAAAAATACAGCTTTGCAACAAGCCACAGAACAATTAGCAGAGTCTAACCGTAACTTAGAAGCTAAAGTGCAGGAGCGAACTAAGGAGTTAAGTCAAACTTTAGATATTCTCAAAGCTACTCAAGCTGAATTAGTCATTGAAAATGCTTTATTAAGGAGTACAGAACAAACTCTTACTTATGAATATCAAGTAGGCGGAAGTTTACCCATAGATGCGCCCACTTATGTTGTCCGCCAAGCTGATAGACATCTTTACAAAGCTTTGAAACAAGGAGAGTTTTGTTATATTTTCAATGCTCGACAGATGGGTAAATCTAGCTTGCGAGTCCAAATTATGAAAAGGCTACAAGCAGAAAATTTTGCTTGTGCGGCTATGGATATTTCCGAAATTGGAAATCAGCAGCTAACTTTAGAGCAGTGGTATGCAGGTTTTGTCTATATGTTAGCCAGTAGTTTAAATATTTTAGCTCAGGTGAATATTCGTAGTTGGTGGCGGGAACATGAATTGTTATCACCAGTACAGCATTTGAGTAAGTTTATTGATGAAATAGTATTGGAGAATATTCAACAAAACATAGTGATTTTCATCGATGAAATTGACAGTCTGCTCAATTTGAATTTTGCGATCGATGACTTCTTTATTCTATTGCGAAGTTTTTATAATAAACGAGCTGATTTGCCAAGATATCAACGCCTGACTTTTGTGTTGCTGGGAGTAGCACATCCTTCGCAATTAATTCTGGATAAGAAGCGCACCCCCTTTAATATTGGTCAAGCTATTCAATTAAGTGGCTTTCAATTACATGAAGCGCAACCATTACTACAAGGATTAACAGAACGAGTGGGTAATGCTCAGAATGTCCTAAAGGAAGTTTTAGCTTGGACAGGTGGACAACCGTTTCTGACGCAAAAACTCTGTAAACTCATTCGTAATTCTTCAACCAGTATTCCCCAAGGTAGTGAAGCTAGTTGGATAGAAAACTTAGTCCAAACACAAGTGATTGAGAATTGGGAGGCTCAAGACGAACCTGAGCATTTAAAAACTATCCGCGATCGCCTGCTTAATATTGAATCACAAACTGTTACCCGATTAACCCTATATCGAGAAATTTGGCATCAAGGAACAATTGTTGCAGTTGATAGCCTAGAAGAAAGAGAACTGCTTTTATCAGGTTTAGTAGTCAAGCAGCAAGGAAATCTGCGAATTCATAACCGGATTTATCAATTTGTCTTTAATGCTGATTGGATAGAGCAAATGTTATGTAAATATACTATCTAACATCAGCTATTTTCAGAAGTACGTTTTCTACCAAAGCTGAACCAATAAAGCCATCACACTGAACAACAATATTTTCATGGAATGTTTCTACTTGAAATCCACTAATTTGATCCCAAAAAATCTTTATCCAGGCATTTGGGTCATTTCCCAGTTGGTAAATCACATAGCCTTCTGTACCTGACATCGCCAATACTTGAACTACTTGTTTTGCTGGGACATCTTTTGGTGGACTAGACTTATGATTTGGGTAACATTGTTCCGCATAATGATATTCTTGCAGTTTTAATGGTAAATCACAACGGTTATTAATTGTGCAGTATAACTGTAATGATTTAGTAATTCTGTGATTTTTATTTTTGTTAGATGTTGCTGCTGTATATTTGTTACAATGCCCAACTTTATTGATTTTCCAATAACAACCACTTTGATGACGACCTTTGCCAAAAGAAAATACTCTTTCTTTTTGTTCTTCATCAGTAGTGAGGCTAGTTTCTCCTTTTAAATAACCATATTCATCGTCATCATTTTTCCATTGAGTTTGTAATCTTAAATAATCTCCATCTACTACTTCTCGCCGTTCAGCTAAATTCAGCTGATCAACTTTCCATTTAGCACTAACTACTTGAGGATTATTTTGATTGGCAGAAGTTAAACCCTCACCTGGAAAGTATATTTCATCTTTGCCTGATTTAGCATCTAAATAAAGGTTCGAGGCTTGGTTTTGCAGGACAACTAAATCATTATTTTTTACTGGTTGATTAAAATCTTCTTGCTTAGTTGCAAGAATCTTCCATCTATATTTTTGTAAGTGATTACCACTGAGATATTGCAACTCAGATTCAGTCTTAGTATATTGAACTTTATCTGTATGACAGAGATAGTGAGGCTGACCTTCAGATGTAATACTCATTTCAATTTCATCACCATATCGGATGACGGATTGTGATGGATTATGACCATTATTGATGATGTATTTATCTATTTCGTTTTTGAGATATATTTGTTTTTGTTCAATATTTTTATCTTCAGGAAAATATTCTTTTGTTAATAAATTATAGATGGGTAATAATTCTAATTTAATTGGTACAGGAGCAGTTTTTACAGATTTAACCCAATCATAAAAATTTTGAGATTGCGTCCTACTACTATAATTTATTTGCTCATCTTGATTTTCAATTTGATTACGAAAAAATTGATTTAAATTTGAGGCGGTTGCAATCAACTTTCCAGCTTTTAAAATCTCAAAAGTAGATTGGGCTTCATCTTTGATATTGATATGATTCCCAACCATTGAGATGTAGTCTTCTTTTGCAAAAATTAATTTATGATATGCTTGTCCACCATAAAAAACTGTATGGGCATAGTGGGTACCAAACTCTTTAATTAGTAAAGATGATTTATGATAAATATCTGCTACTATTTTCTGAAAATAGCTGTTTAATTTTTGAGTTTTAGCGTTATCAATCTGAAGCCTATAATTATTGATACTTACTTTAGTGTAAATTAAAATATTATCGTTATATTCTGTTTCTTGAATGATATTTTCATAGGTACTACTGCGGCTATAAGCAAATAATTCTCCTATGGAATCATTAATATTAAAGTTGATATTTTGGTGTAAGAAAGATTGAATATCATAAGCAGAAAAGATTACTGTTGTTGTAGCATCTAATAAGCCACTACTTTCGGAAATATGCAAAACTTCCGAGGACTTGATTCCACTACCGTCTAGGATTGGAACAGTAGCTTCTAAATCGAATACCATTCTCAAACCTGAATTATCAACTAAATGTAATGGGTCAACTTCTAAAATATTGTAGCCTCTACTAATTACATCCCAATTATTCAGAGGACTGATATTATTCGTCGTTAGTTCTTGGAGTTGCATATTTAAGTTCTTAGCCCTCATCAATAAGAGATAGGTAATTTATGGCGACATTAGAAATTTTTTTTGATATTTGCAATAACTAGTTGTTAGCTATCTTTGCTTAATCTCTTAAATCAACTACTTTTAAGAGAATATTTTCTACTGAACCAGAGCCGATAAAACCATCGGTCTGAACTATGATGTCTTCATGAGATGTTTCTACTTTAAATTTGTTGTTTGAGCCAGTCAGCCAAGGTACATCCCAATAGATTTTTATCCAGGAATTTGAGTCATTTCCCAATTGGTAAATTACATATCCTTCTGTGCCTGACGAAGAAGCTATACGACCAGATGAAGCAAATGCTTTAATAACTTGTTTTGCTGGTACATCTTTTGGTTGATTAGTTTCTTCTGGATACCATCTTCCTGAACGATGATAAGTTTCTTTCAGCTTTAAAGGTACATCACAACGACTGTTAATTATACAGTGAAACTGTAGTGAACTAGCCATGATATACATTTGTTATTTTATTGTATGTTTCTGATTAAAAGCGCAAAAAATGTAAGAATGCAGTATTCTGAATCATTAATTCTGGTTTCTGAACTCTTACAAAAAATTAATACCAGGATAAGTCAATTGAATGATTAGTAATTATTTATGCAAAAACCACTTAATCAAACTATATATTAATTACAGTACCGAGCATAATTAATGAGGTTTTTTAAATTCATGCTTGTTTCACTAAAGTAAAATTAGTTTAACAGCGTGGTTTTATGAAGACAATCGCAGTTTAGGCTCTTAAGGAAGAAGTTAATCTCTATTAATGGCTAATTTGCCAAAGCTAACACCAAACTGAGATTCAGGGTTTTGACAAGTCAACTTTGACAAGATCCAAATCTGTTAAGTGCGGATAGACTCTTATCTTCGGGAGTCCTTAGCGACTTCCTAAATTTCTGACACTGGATTATAACTTGAGATTGACAAAAAAACGAGGAGTGTATCAAGGTTAATACAAAAAATAAGCGATCGCACCCTCATCAATTCTCGGAATTATGCCTGGGAATTTGTCAGTCAAGCAAAATAGCGGCTTCAGCACTACAATCAGATTGTCATTGAGGAACCTTTTAAGCGTGCTAGGCATCCTGACAGTTATTTTATCTGCTTTTGTTTTAGCGTTTCACAACGTGACTGTGCGAGTTTTATTCTCAGAACATCTCGTACTCGGCTTATTTTTACTTGGTGGATACGTTAAACCAGACTTGCCAAATTCATTTTTGCTGATGTTTATGCGGATGCTGCTAGTGGTTCCACTGATGGCAATTGTAGCGTTCAAGTTATATCCATCGGCATTGAAAGAATTACAAGATGCCTTTAAATATCATCGTACTGATATTTTGCGCCAAGCCTTTGGCTGTGGAGTATTAATGTTTGTGTATATTGCCTTACTCTACATTGCGATTGGTTTGATTCCGACAGGAATTGCTATTACTTTGTTTTTTTCTTATCCTGTGTTTACTGCTCTTTTGGCTTGGAAATTTTTTGGCGATCGCCCGACAAGTTTTCGTTGGCTGGTGATGGGTATTATTTTAGTAGGTAGTGTTCTAACTATTCCGCCATCTTCTAATAGTTATAGTAGTTCTGCTATTACTTTAGGAATTCTCACCAGTGTGGGTGCTGGAATTGTTTACGCTTTCTATGGTGTTATCGCCCAAAAATGTTTAGAAAAATTTCATCCAGTTCCCTTCACTTGGATTAGTTTTGCTTCTACTTTAGTGCTTTCTGGTCTTAGCTTACTGTTTTGGCCTATTTCTAGTAGTCAACTTGATTGGACACCAATGTGGATTGGTAGTATTTTTTCGGGTATCGTCAGTTTTGCTGGACATACTTTGAATAATTTGGGTATTCGGATGATTAGTGCTACAAAAGCTGCGATGATTGGTGCTAGTAGTCCAGCTTTGACAGCATTAGTCGCATGGGCAACAATTAGCGAAACTTTAACTGTAATTCAGAGTTTAGGAATTGGTGTGGTGACATTAGGAATTGCGTTACTAAGTGCAGAAAAACATAGTGCATCATGAGTTTTGCACCTCTGAAATATATCCTCAATAAAGAAAAAATATGCTTGCTAATACTATTTTATTTGATTTAGACGGAACATTGACAGACCCGAAGTTAGGAATTACTAGTTGTATTCAGTTTGCCTTATCTGAACTTGGTTATCAACCACCACAAGCTGATGAATTAAATTGGTGTATTGGCCCGCCAATAAAAGATAGTTTTTCTCAGTTATTACAGACCTCAGATGAGACAATACTTACACAAGCAATTACTTTGTATCGTAGTCGGTTTTCCACAATTGGGTTATTTGAAAATACTCTGTATCCGCAGACTATAGAAACTCTGAAGACAATTCGCTTGGCTGGTTATCAAACTTTTGTGGCGACTTCTAAACCTAATATTTATGCAACGCGCATTATTGAATATTTTGGTTTATCGACATTATTTGAGCAGGTTTATGGTAGTGAACTGGATGGAACGCGGAGTGTAAAATCTGATTTAATTCACTATATTTTGGTTCAGGAAAATCTGTTGCCTGAGAGTACAATTATGGTGGGCGATCGCAAACATGATATCATCGGAGCTAAGGTTAATAATTTAACCACCATTGGCGTTACTTATGGCTATGGAACTGAGCAAGAATTAAAAAATCATGGTGCAGACTTTATTGTTCATTCACCAGATGAAATTGCTAAATTACTGATACAGCGTTTTTCGGTTGAGTGTAGTACAAGTTGATAGGGGCTAGAGGAATCCGCTTTGATTGTTGAAATTATCTGTAAAGGCAGGGAGTAGGGAGTGGGGAGTAGGGAGTAGAAAAGAGCATTTTGTAGGTGTACTGATTTTTTTCAGAAATCAAATATGAGTCCTATAGGGGCTAGATTAATTTAGCTCATTGGGGTGAAAATTGTTGATAGTAAAAAAATAGTTTCATCAAACTCTTAAGATGTTGACAAAGCTATCAATAAACAAATAATTAATAAACCCAGTAATAATAGCCAAGTTTGATTGCGTTTTATCCAACTTTGAAAAGTTGTAGAAAAACCGTTGTCTTGACGCTGTTGTTCTTGCTGTAATTGGTATTCGGACAGATTTTGATAAAGGGTACAGTCTTTGGCGTAGGGACGCTGGGGAAAGTTGCAAGTGTCGTCAGCGTGATAGGTGCAGCTATCACACAAATATTCGTCTCCGGTAGCGCGATGTAAGGGAATACCGGGATGACCAAAAGCTTTAAGTGTTGTTCGGCAATAAGGACAGGTAATAGCCTGACTCTCAACGAGTTGATGGCAACGAGGACAAGATACAGTAGCCACAACTTAACCACAAATAAGTAAACACCCTGATTTTAGCGAAAGTTTAGTTTATCGGGACAAACAGACGACAGGAAAACTGCCTTGTTAATTTTGCCTTTTAACTTTTTACTTTTGCCTTGTAGTACTATCCCAAAAATAATTTATATGCTAAGTTCTGGCTTTCATCCCAGTACTGATAACCAAGAGTATCGAGAAAGGCTTGCCATTCTTGCATTTCGTGGGGTGGTACTTGCATCCCCACAACAATGCGTCCATAGTCTGCGCCGTTGTTGCGATAGTGGAACATACTGATATTCCAGTTGGGACTCATAGAACCGACAAATTTCATCAATGCACCGGGACGTTCAGGAAACTCAAAGCGATATAGTAATTCATTGTGGGCGAGGGGCGAATGTCCGCCTACCATGTGGCGTAAGTGTAATTTGGTGAGTTCATCATCGGTTAAATCGATGGTTTTAAAGCCACAATTTTCAAAGGTTTCGATCATTTTGGCTTTGTCGGCGCGATTTTGAATCTGCACACCGACAAAAATATGGGCTTCTTTCTCATCGGCGATGCGATAATTAAACTCAGTTAAGTTGCGTTGACCAATACATTCGCAAAACTTCCGCAGACTACCCTGTTCTTCAGGAATGGCGACTGCAAATATGGCTTCGCGGCGTTCACCCAACTCGGCGCGTTCAGCAACAAACCGCAAACGGTCAAAATTCATATTTGCACCACAAGCCACAGCCACTAAGGTTTGTCCTTGAATTTGTTCGCGTTCGACGTAGGCTTTGGCAGCTGCGATCGCCAATGCCCCCGCAGGTTCTAAAATAGAACGGGTATCTTCAAAGACATCTTTAATTGCGGCACAGGTATCATCTGTATCCACCAAAATAATTTCATCTACATATTCTTGACACAGACGGAAGGTTTCTTCCCCAACTTCCCGCACTGCTACCCCATCAGCAAACAAACCAACTTGCGACAGCCGCACCCGTTTTCCGGCTTTTAAAGATTGGTTCATGGCATCAGCATCAACAGGTTCCACACCAATAATTTTAATTTCGGGACGCAACCGTTTAACATAAGCCCCAATTCCCGAAATCAAACCACCGCCACCAATAGCCACAAAAATTGCGTGAATGGGTTGCTGATATTGTCGTAAAATTTCCATGCCGATGGTTCCCTGACCAGCAATGACATCAGGGTCATCAAAAGGATGAATAAAAGTTAAACCTTTTTCTGCTTCTAATTGTCGCGCATAAGTGTATGCGTCATCGTAGGTATTGCCATGCAAAACAACTTGTCCACCCCTAGCTTTAACTGCATTCACTTTTACTTGGGGTGTGGTTACAGGCATCACAATAATCGCAGTTGTTCCCAAGCGACTAGCAGCTAAAGCCACACCTTGGGCATGATTTCCCGCCGAAGCTGCAATGACACCCTGTGCTAACAAATCTGGCGGTAAATTTGCCATTTTGTTGTATGCGCCCCGCAGCTTGAAAGAAAACACCGACTGCATATCTTCCCGCTTTAATAACAGCTTGTTATTCAGTCTTTGGGAAAGATTCGGGGCAGACTCCAAAGGGCTTTCTTGGGCAACATCATACACACGGGCGGTCAGGATTTGTACTAGATAGTCGCAAAGCATGGGTGTCAAAGGTTAGCAGATGCCAGATAGATGTTAATTTTACGGCAGTTGTGTACTCAGATTTCCGAATTGTTGAGAAGTCGCGGATCTTTTCGCTGGTGCGATCGCTATACTAACTAACAGTGGCACAGCATCACACAAAATCAATGGGTGCAGCAATTATTATTTTTCTCATCCTGGGATTGATTGTCACCGCAATTTTTATCAGTCCCATTTTGACTAAACGGCGGCGCAATCGCATTAAAAAGCGTCCTTTTCCGCCCCTTTGGAGTGCCGTTATTGAAAATAATCTCCCGATTTACTTACGCCTAACTCCCCAAGAACGCCGACGACTTCAAGGACATATTCAAATATTTTTAGCCGAAAAACAATTTATTGGCTGTCAAGGCTTGCAAGTCACAGCAGAAATGAAAATTACGATTGCGGCTGTTGCTTGTTTACTCCTGTTAAATGAACGCGGTGAATACTTTCCTAAACTGCGGTCAATTTTGATTTATCCCAGCACTTATTTTGTTAATCAAACTGTAGCAGTAAGTGATTATGTTGTCGAAGAAAGACGTGATGCTCGGCTAGGAGAATCTTGGGTAAAAGACCAAGTAATTTTATCTTGGGAACAGGTGCAAAGAGACACCAAAAATTGGAGTGATGGACATAATGTGGTGCTACATGAATTTGCCCATCAATTAGACCAAGAAGATGGTAAAGCTGAAGGTGTACCGATTTTACCCAACAAATCAGATTATCTTGTTTGGTCGCAAGTAATGACAGCAGAATATCAACAACTTTGTAGTGATATTCAACAAGATATCAAAACTGTAATTGATAGTTATGGGGCGACTAATCCCGCCGAATTTTTTGCCGTAGCTACAGAGACTTTTTTTGAAAAGCCACAGCAATTGTTAGAGAAGCACTCACAGCTTTATGAGTTGTTGCAACGCTATTATCAAATCAACCCTATGGAATGGCTTGGATGAATCAGTTAATTTAAGATACTTTAACACTTATACCAGTTTGAAAAATGATCGCAACAGATGGATTGCCCAAAAGCTTACCAATATAATCCAAAATCGTATTAGCCTGTTTTCATAGCCAGAATTTTTTGGGCGACAGTTTCACTCACAGGCATAACTGATAATCGATTACCTGTTCTCACCACGGTTAATTCTTCTGGGCTAAATTTCTCTTTCAAAGTTGACAGCAAAATAGGTTGCTCAAACACTTCCACAAACTCTACCACAACTGTTTGCCAACGTGGTGCTTCAGGCGTTGATTTCGGATCATAGTATTTGCTGTCTGGTTCAAACTGCGACGGGTCAGCAATACCTGTTTTGCCTACACGCATTAACCCAGCAATACCCGGAAAAGCAGTATTAGAGTGATAGAAAAACACTAAATCCCCAACTAGCATTTGACGCATATAGTTGCGTGCTTGGTAATTCCGCACACCATCCCAGACTGTTTCGCCCTGCTGTTGAAGGTCGGCAATGCCATAAACATCTGGTTCAGATTTCATCAGCCAATAATTCATCGACAAGACAAGAAGACACAAACTTTTTATTCTAGCATTTCATATTATTAATATTGATGCAAAAAAACGAAAAATCAAGATTTTAGCGAAAGGTACAGGTGTTCAAAACCCTTACACCCCTTCTTTACAGATAATCTTTATGCGTAAGTCCTGAAGTTGTTTGTCAAAAAATCTTTATATTAAACACACAAGCCGGATGAGAAAGCTATAATGAGTTAGTTGCACTGCGACGTTGGTGACTGCCATCAAGTTTTTTGATCTATGTCTTTAAAGAAAAGGGAACTAAATAGTTCTCGTGGCAGTATACCGGGCTTGTACCCGGAAACTTTAAACGAGCAACATCAGTACCCACCTGGTTTAACCAGGTCATAAACTTAGGTAAAACGGCGTTGCGGTGAACTTAAAATTTTTAGCTCCCAAATTTTAATTAAATTTGGGAGCTTTAGTTATTGGTATGATAAAGATTATAAAAAATTATTATTTATCTCTAATATTTTCATCTCATTGTGATAGCAAGCTTTAAGAGACAATTTATAAAATAAACCTTAAATTTTAGTGGACTGACCACCTTAAAATAGGGCATAAATATAACTCAAGACAGTTCAGTTAAAATCCTACCGCCTATGGCAACCCACTTTAAAAAGAGGGTAATAGAGGGTTATTAGCCCCATTTTTAAGAAGGGATTATACCAATTCTATAAGAGGCTGCATATAGCTATCCTATTTGAGATAGGAATCAGAGACTTCAAAGAGACAAGGTAGACAAGAAAGATAACTGAACTGTATGGAAATATAACTTTTGTGGTGCTTAATTTGGCATCAGGAGTATTCAAGTGGAACATTTTTTTAATTTTTTTCTATCACAGAACTTTATTCCGCATGGGCATTGTTATTTGTGGCAACCGAAATTAGTATGGCTACATATTTTGTCAGATTTTATAATTTCGATTTCTTATTATTCCATTCCCTTGATGTTGGTATATTTCATCAATAAAAGAGAAGATGTACCATTTAAAAATATTTTTGTTTTATTCAGTGCATTTATTATTTCTTGCGGTACAACTCATTTAATGGAAATATTGACGCTGTGGCATCCGTATTATTGGTTATCAGGAACAATCAAGGCGCTAACAGCAATTATTTCTTTTTATACTGCATTGACTTTAATACCTTTAGTGCCGCAAGCACTGACTTTACCAAGTCCTGCACAACTTGAACAAGCAAATCAAGCTTTACAAGTTGAAATTTCAGAACGTAAGTTAGTGGAAAATGAGTTGCGTCAATATAAAGAACGCTTAGAAGAATTAGTAGAACAGCGCACGGCTGAACTAGCCACAGCCAATAAACAACTGCAAACTGAGATTGTGCAACGCCAGAAATCTCAAGAAAGAATGGGTGAGTTATTACAAGAATTAAAAAACACCAATCAAGAATTGAATGATTTTGCTTACATAGTTTCCCATGATTTAAAAGCCCCATTAAGAGGTATAGGTTTATTATCAGAATGGTTAATTAATGACTATGGCGATAAATTTGATGAAGAAGGCAAAGATTTAATCAACAAAATTATCCTGAGAGTGAAGAAATTACAAAATTTAATTGATAGCATCTTAGAATATTCTAGAATTGGGCGGATTAGGGAAGAGAAGAGAGAAGTTAATTTACAATATTTAGTCAGTGATGTCATTGAAATTCTAGAACCAAGCAAAAATATTCAAATAGAAGTTAGTGATAATTTACCGATTATTTACTGTGAAAAAACTAAAATGCAGCAAGTTTTTCAGAATTTGCTGAGTAATGCCATTAAGTTTTTAGGTAAACCCCAAGGAAAGATTATCATTGCTTGTCAAGAAGTGGCAGATTATTGGCAAATCAGTGTTACAGATAATGGCATTGGCATTGAGGAGAAATATTTTACAAAAATATTCCAGATTTTTCAGAAATTATCTAGTACTGAAGACCCCACAAGTACAGGAATTGGTTTATCTATTGTTAAAAAAATTGTTGAAATGTATGGCGGTAGTACTTGGGTAGAATCAACATTTAATCAAGGTAGTACGTTCTTTTTTACTATCAAAAAAACGCTGCAAATTCAGCCAGTGCAACCAGTGTCTACAGATGTAGGAGTTCTGTTGGATATGTGAATAAGAGAGACAAGGGGGACAAGGGAGATGGATTATTTAGGATGGCTATATTTAGCTTAGTTGACTGCGGAACTTGTAAATACTAATAGTTAATAAAACTACTGCAAAGGCTACTAGTGCTAAAACATTTATCCACAATACATCTAACCCGACTCCTTTGAGTAAAATTCCTCGGACAATGGGGATGTAATGGCGTAGGGGATTGAGTAAAGACACAACTTGAAAGAAAGGTGGCATGGCTTCAATTGGTGCGATCGCACCAGAAGTCTGTACCATTGGTAAATTGATAAAGAAAGATGTGAGAACTACTTGCTGTTGGGAACGACAAACAGTCGCCAACATAATCCCTAAACTAATCCCCACGAATACATAAATACTCGACAACCCAAAAAACAGGATAAAATTTCCTCGGAATGGGACATGAAATACTACTGTGGCTAATGTCAAAGCGAGTAGAACATCGCCGAGTAACAACACAGCTAAAGGCACAATTTTTGATAATAAAATTTGCCAGTTCGCCGCCGGAGTCATTAATAATTGTTCTAATGTGCCGGTATCTTTCTCCCGCACAACTGTGATTGCGGAAACTAATGTGCCAATTAATGTCAGAACTAAACCCATAACTCCCGGTACAAAAAACCAGCTACTAGTTAACCCAGGGTTGTAGAGAAAGACAACTTCCGGTGAAATTGGGGGAATAACTTGCGCCTCGGTTAAATGCAAATTATATTGTTGAATAATTTGATTCATATAATTTCCCGCAATCCCGGCGGTATTGGCATTTACGGCATCAATAAATACCTGAATTTCTGCTGATTTTTGGGCGAGTTGACGCGCAAAATCGGGGGGAATTATGACTCCGACATCTAATTTACCTTCTTCTACTTGGCGACTCAAATCTTTTTCGCTGCTTGGTACAGATTCCAGGGTAAAAATCTGATTGGATGTCATGGCTGACACTAACTCACGGCTGGCGCTGACGTTAGCATAGTCGATAACACCTAACCGTAAGTTATGCACATCAGGATTTAAGATAAATCCATATAGTAGTAGTTGGATTGTAGGTGGGACAATTAGTAAAACTATTAATTGTTTGTTGCGTAAAATTTGGCTAATTTCTTTTTTGACTAATGCCCAAAATGGGCTGTTTAATAATTTTTGAATAAGTTTCATGATTTTAAATAACCGCAAAGTATGTAAAGAGAAAAAGTAGTACTCCTAAATGATTCGTAAAAATATAGATAAGGAAACGAACCGCTAAGAACGCCAAGGGCGCAAAGGTAAGAAAGAAGAAAGAGATATAGAAATTTCACAAATGATTTAAGACTGCCATATTTTTTAAGATTAAGAACTTCCAGATAAAATATGTTTCAAATTTAGTTGTGAGATAGGAGTTCTTACTCGTCTCATCCAAAGACACAACGAATAGAGGTTAATTCGGTAATTGCATTCGGCTTAAAACTCGGCGTGATACGTTAAAGAAGAATAAACCCAAGATTGTCAACATAACTAAATCAAACCAAACTCCAGCAAAGCCTGTACCACGTACAAAAGCATCACGGGTAATATCTATGTAGTAACGCGCTGGAACTACGTTAGGCGCTAATGAAAGAGGGAAAGGAATATTATTGAGGGGATAAATAAAACCTGATAATAATAATGATGTGATAAATCCAACGAGGGAAACACCTTGAACGGCAGCATTTTGATTACTGCTACGTACTCCTATAAGTAAGCCAAAGAAGACGCTATCTATCAGAAATAGCAGCGTTCCAATTATTAAAGTCATGGGGTTGCTAACAAGCCCAACTTGAAAAATAATTGAGCCTAAAATCATGACAATTAATGTTTCAGTGATGGCAATTAATAAGTAGGCTAATCCTTTACCGAGTAAAAGTTCGGTGGCGCTGATACTAGAAGCATAGACTTGGATAATTGTACCTTTTTCTTTTTCTCTTACCATTGCGATCGCAGCTAACAAGGAAGGAAAAATCCACAAGACAACGCCATACACTCCCGGCACTATATACAGTGATTCTAATCTGCCAGGATTAAACCATAAACGCATTCTGGCTGTAATACTATTAGTTGGTGGTAATAGTCCATGATGCTGCATAAAAAAGTTGGTGACTCTTTGAATACTATTTCTAATTACCCGCGCATTATTCACGTCTGTGGCATCAATTAAAACTTGTACTGTTGTGTGTTTACCTGCTTGAATATCACGGCTAAATTCAGGCGGAATAATTACGGCAGCTTTGGCAATTCCTTTATCTATGGCATCACGTATGGGATTACCACCAGTCCATTGTTTGGGAATAAATTGATTGGTAGCATATAATCTTTCTATGTAGCTACTGCTGAGGTTTGTTCGGTTAAAATCTTGGACGATTAAAGGGATATCCTTACTTTCTAACCTGATGGCAAAACCGAAAATAACTAAGGTGATGAATGGTAAGATAAAGGCTAAGGCTAAGGTCAGGCGATCGCGGCGAAATTGGGCGATTTCTTTAATACATTGGGCGATGATTCTTTTCATCTAGCAATCCTATTTGGTATATGAATAAGAGAGACAAGGAGGACAAGGAGGACAAGGGAAAGATGTTTGTAATTTATAGCGTTTCTCGGTTGGATGAGGTACATTTCAACCCCACCCCCAACCCCTCCCCGCAAGCGGGGAGGGGAGCGTTTGCGTCAGCAAATGCGGGGTGGGGTTCCAACTGTATTACAAGCAAGTAAGAACTGCTATATTTAGGAATGCTATATCTTTCTCCTACTCCCCACTCCCAACTCCCCACTCCCTTAGTATTTATATTTGAGAACGCTCTACTATCCCAATAAACGCATCTTCTAAAGAGAAGGGTACGGGGCGGAGGGAATGAATTTGAATTTGATTGGCTTTTAATAGTTGAGTTATTTTGTTGATTTCTTGTTCAGGGTTATCTAAAACAACGTGTAAACTATTAGCAAAAATCGAGATTCTCCAAGAGTCGAAGTATTGTTTAAGTAACTTGGAAGCTGCTTGATTTTGATTCACAATAATTTCGATTAATTTGCCTGGTTGGGAGGCTTTAATTGAACTGGGTGAACCTTCGGCGACGGTTTCGCCTGCAACCATAAAACTCATCCGGTTACACTGTTCGGCTTCTTCTAAATAGTGAGTTGTGACTAAAATGGCTGTACCGTTGCGGGCGAAGTCATTAATTAGCTTCCAAAACTGGCGACGCGCCAAGGGATCTACGCCCGATGTGGGTTCATCTAAAAATAAAATATCTGGTTCGTGCATCACGGAAGCACCGAAAGCTACGCGCTGTTTCCAACCTCCTGGTAATTGTCCGGTGACGAGATTTTCTTGTCCTTCTAGGCCACAGGTAGCAATTACCCAATCAATTTTTTCTCGCCGCAGTTTGCGCGGTACGCCGTAAACTCCACTATAAAATTCCAGGTTTTGCAAAATGGTTAAATCATCGTAGAGGGTGAATTTCTGACTCATGTAACCAATGCGTCGCCGTAAGTCTGCACTCCGCAGATTTCCTGTTTCACCACCTAAAGAAATTTCTCCACCACTGGCTTCTAACAGTCCGCACAACATTTTTATGGTGGTGGTTTTTCCCGCACCGTTAGCACCTAATAACCCAAATATTTCCCCGTAACGTACCTCAACATTCACATCTTTAACAGCGCGGAATTTACCAAAAACCCGACTCAGTTTATGAGCATATATCGCTATTTCTGAGTGCTGTACACTGAGCGAAGTCGAAGTGTGAGTGTTAAGTGCTGAGTGCTGAGAGTGGGGAGACAAGGTAGAGGGGGTAGACAAAGTAGAAAGATTGCTTCCTTGTCTCCCGTGTCCCCCTTGTCCTCCTTGTCCTCCGTGTCCCCCTTGTCCCCCAACTCCCCACTCCCCACTCCCAACTCCCCTTTTCCGCGAACGAGGAAAGGGAAAAAACTGCGGTACAGAACCTTGTTGACGCAGGCGGGTGACGAAGACGTTTTCTAATGTGGGTTCGCCATGTTCGATGCTGGGTGCGGGTAAATCATGTTCTTGCAAGAGTTGGCGGACTTCTGTTTCTCCCGCATCTAAATTTGGGACGAGGACATCTAAGCGATCGCCAAAAATCTGCACATCTATAATATTGTTTTGTACAGTCTGAGAAAGTATCTCTTCGGTGGCTGTTAAATTGCCGGTTCGCACTTCTAAGCGATGCAAGCCCAAGTTAGCGCGTAAATCTGCGGGTGTGCCAATTTCATGAATTTGCCCACTGTACATCAAAGCCACACGGTGACAGCGTTCGGCTTCGTCGAGGTAAGGTGTCGCTACAACAATTGTCATCCCCTCGGCGGAAAGTTCCGCTAACACATCCCAAAATTCTCGCCGGGAAACAGGATCAACGCCCGTGGTAGGTTCATCTAACAATAAAACTTCTGGTTGAGAAACTAAAGCACAACACAATGCCAGCTTTTGTTTCATTCCTCCAGACAATTGTCCCGCCAAGCGATCGCCAAATCTATCCAAACTCATTAATTTTAAATATTTTTGGCGGCGTTCCCACAGCAAATCATCCCCTACTTGCCGCAAACCTGCCGCATAACGTAGGTTCTCATCAATACTCAAGTCTAAATACAGCGAAAACTGTTGAGTGAGATAACCCGTGATTAACCGTGCATCTCGCGCAGGTTGTCCAAATATCTGCACTTCCCCGGCGGTTGCTTCCATCACGCCGCCCAAAATGTGAAAGGTGGTGGTTTTTCCTGCGCCATCAGGGCCGATGAGTCCAAACATCTCGCCTTTTTGGACACTGAAATCAATGCCTCGAACTGCTGCTAAGTTGCCATAGTGTTTGTGTAATGCTTGTACTTTGATGGCGGTTGTAGTGGGGTTGGATGAGGGCGGTATGATGGTGAGTTGCTGTGTCATAATTTTTTCACGCAGAGACGCGGAGGCGCAGAGAGTTATCAAAAGTTGGCAAACAAGTATCTTTCCCACTCCCTACTCCCTACTCCCCACTCCCTTCAACTGAATCTCCCCATCAGCCGGCATCCCAATTTTGGCGCAGGGTAAATCTGATTGTGCGTAGGGATTTTCGGGGTTAAAGCAACCATCGGGGTTTGTGACTTCAACGCGAATACCGACGACTTGTCTGACTCTATCTTTTTGGAAGTAAATATTTTCTGGTGTAAAGGAAGCTTGGGGATCAATGGCTATAACTTTACCTTGCAAGGGTTTGTCTGGTGCAGAATCTAGGATAATTTTTGTGGTTTGTCCTAAGCGTACTTTGCCAATGTCGCCTTCGGGAATAAAACCGCGAAAATACAATGTTTTGGGGTCAACAATGGTCAATATCTTTGTTTGGCTGTTCACTACTGCCCCTGGTTCGGCACTCCGGGCTGTGACTACGCCATCTATGGGGCTGAGGACGTTTAAATCTTTTTTAGAGTCGGCAATTTGGGTGAGGATTTGTTGTTTTGCCGCTTGGGCATCTTTGACTTTAGCCTGTGCAGATTTAACTTTAGCTTGTACAGATTTCAGTTGGGCGTAACTTTGCTGTTGCTTGCGGACTAAGGCGGTTAACTGGGCGTTGCGAATATCGGGGTTAAAGCCTGTGGTTTTGGCTTGGGTTAGCGCCCCTTCGACTGCACTTAATTGCTGATTTGCGGCGTTCAATGCCGCTTGTCTAGCTTCTAAGGTGGCTATGGCTGTGTCCAGGGTGGTTTGGGCTTGGTCGAATTGTTGTTGATTAATCGCGCCTTCTTTGACTAATTTGGCGTAGCGATCGCGGTTGACTCGTGCTAAATTTACTTCTGCTGTTGCTTGTTTAACTTGGGCTTCTGCCTGGACTAATATCGCTTTGGCGGCGGCAACGTTCGATTGTGCCTGTTCTATTCTGCCTTGGGTATCGCCTTGAGATTGGCGCACATTCAGTTTGGCTTCGTTAATTTGGCTGGTAATTTCTTGAATTTCTCTTTCTACTCGTTCAACATCAGAAATTGCTTGCTGTTCATCCGATTCAGCCGATGCTATCCTCGCTTCTGCACCACGCAATTGGTCTTGTAAAAGTTGGTCATCGCTGTCATCCATTGTGATTAATTCTTGCCCCTTTTTGACAGCCGTACCTTCCCGCATGGCAATTGACTCAATTCTGCCGGAACGCTTCACCCCAATCTCGGTTTCATAACCCTCAATGCGACCGCTAACTTTCAGCACATTTGTTGCGCCTTGGGGTTGACTGTGCCAGACTGTGTAGCCGATACCAGCAATTACCAACACACCTCCAATAATTAAAGGTATTAGTTTTTGACGATGCTGCGGTTTGGATACTGGGACATTGGTAAGACTTTCCGGGGGAATTGGGGCAGTCTGAGTCATAGTAGCATCCTGGATGGGCGAAATATTTTGGTCATCATACTAGACTGTCCAGTATGATATAGCAAGAGATCAGCAAAAAAATTTACTTTTCATGCCTCATACCTCTACATCCCCACTGAAAATTGAGTTACCTGCAATTACGCAAAAACAAGAACAAATTTTACAAGGTGCAATTCGAGTGTTTTTGCGCGAAGGTTACGCAAAAACTAGTATGGATAGGGTGAGTACAGAAGCTGGAGTTTCTAAACAAACAATTTACAGTCACTTTCAAGATAAAGAAGGGCTGTTTACAGCGTTAATGGAAAGGTTAACACTCAGGTGTTTTCAAAGTATTTTTGCTCACACAGAATTACAAGGTGAACCAGCCAGTTTATTACGTCAAGTTGGCGAAACTTACTTAACCAAAGTTGCCGATAATCCTGATTATGTGGCGCTGTTGCGCTTAGTGATTACGGAATCACAAAACTTTCCTGAACTCGCCAAACTTTATAATCAAACAGTTGTGCAACGTGGTCGATTTTTGTTGAGTCAGTATTTTGCATCCCACCCAGAATTAAATATTACTGACCCAGAAGCGATCGCTCATATTTTTATGGGTTCTTTAGTCTCTTATGTAATTCTACAAGAAATTATGTATGGAAAAGAGCTGATGTCTTTGTCACGCGATCGCCTGTTAGATAGTTTGATGACTTTGGTAATGAGTCAGTCTACAGCATGTCTCGGTTGAGTGCAGTACAGGTAGATAGGGAAAAGAGGTTAGAGGCTAGAGGCTAGGGAAATGTACCTCACTGGAATGAAAACCGCTATAAACCTGCCAAAGTGTTATACACAATTTATACTGAATTCTGGCTCCTGATTTCTGAATTCTTCTTCATAAACATTCTGAATATCATCAAAAGGAATGGAAAAATGCCCCTAATTTTTAATCAAGATAAATATAAAGAATTATTAATTAAATATCAGCCAAAGTTAATTAAAACTGAAGCGGAAAAAGAACGAATTTTAGCTATTGTCGAAGAATTAACACATCGTTCTAATCTTATCCCAGAAGAAGCTGAGATTTATGAATTACTAATAACTTTAATCGAGAAATATGAACAAGAATAGGACTTATGCCAATTCACGAAATTAAGGTTAAATTTCATACATTTTTTATTTTGGTGTGCTGATACCGTCGCAGAGATGGCGATCGCTTTCTTCTACCGTCGAGTTATTCTGGAGATAATCTCGCGCCAAATCGCAAGCACTAACCATCAAAGAATCTAGATTCCAATCCCACAAAATTACGGTTTTATCCCAACTAGCAGAAGCAATGGTTTTACCATCAGGGCTAAATGCAACACTAAAGACCGAATCTTGATGTCCTTTGAAGGTTTGCAGTAGTTTACCAGTTAAGTCCCAAAGTTTGATTGTTTTGTCCGAACTACCAGAAGCAATCGTTTTACCATCTGGACTAAACACCACTTTATTAATCCACACTTGGTGTGTCTGGAAGGTTTGCAGTAGCTTGCCGTTTAAATTCCAAAGTCTCACGGTACCGTCATAACTAGCAGCAGCAATGGTATTACCGTCTGGACTAAACGCTACGCTATAGACTGGATAGATATCTCCTTTGAAAGTTTGCAGTAGCTTGCCGTTTAAATCCCAAAGTTTCACGGTACTGTCATAACTAGCGGAAGCAATAGTTTTACCGTCGGGACTAAACACTACTTTATAAACATAATTTTCATGTCCTTTGAGGGTTTTTAATTCCTTAGTACTTAAATTCCACAGTGTCACATCATTGCCCCAATCAGCCGAAGCAATCGTTTTACCATCTGGACTAAAAGCTACACTTCTAAGTGCGGTGTTCTGTTTTTTAAAGGTTTGTAGTTCCTTACCGCTTAAATCCCAAAGTTTCACAGTATTGTCAAAACTACCAGAAGCAATAGTTTTACCATCTGGACTAAAGGCTACACTATTAATCTCAGCTTGGTGTCCTTTAAAGGTTCGTAGTTCTTTACCGTTTAAATCCCAAAGTTTGATTGTTTTGTCATCACTAGCAGAGGCAATGGTTTTACCATCTGGGCTAAAAGCAACACTGATAACAGAATCTTGATGTCCTATAAAAGTTTGCAGTAGCTTGCCTTTAAGATCCCAGATTTTAATTGTTTTGTCTCTACCAGCAGAAGCGAATGTCTTGCCATCGGGACTAAAAGCCATGCCATAGACTACACTGCCGTGTGTAAAATTATTGCGCTGCTTGATTCCATAAACTGCTTTTTGCAAAGCTACCATAGCTGGAATGTAGTTAATTTTTTGTTTTTTAAAGATTCTTCCAGCCTTAATTCCTTTTATCAGTGCTTCCAATTCTTGATGAGAATCAAACAGTACTAACGAAGATTGAGTAATAGCCTCCGCCTTAGCTATTTCGGCTTCTTGCTTTTGAGACCAAGCCACCAGTCCCAAACTAGCACTAATCATCACAGCCACAACTGCACCACCAGCCACCCCCCTGGCTGTTCTAATTTCTCGACGGCGATGGGCTTCTTTTTCCGCTTCTTGACGCTGGCGTAACTCTATACAAGCGTTAACATAGTTAGCCTCAAGTTGGTTGAGAAATCCGGTTTGTTTGGCTAAGACTTGAGCATCTTCTAATCTCCCGCCACGATGCACTAAATAATTATCATCTTTTTGTTGCTTGTCCCAATCTAACGCCGCTTGACGAATAGTTTCTCGTAGTTGCAAATTAGTGCGGTTTTCATCCAACCAATTCAGTAATCTTGGCCAGTAGCGAATTAATGCTTCGTGGGCTACTTCCACTTCTTCTTTACTTGTAGAACTATCAATACTAGTAACTACCAGTCTTGCACCTTCCCCAGCTAATCGATTAACTAGTTCTTTAATTGATGCTGCTGTACTACCCGTTGGAACTAGCTCATCTAACCACACTCTGCGCCTTGTATCGCGGCGGATGTCTCCTTGAATAACGCTGTCATCTAGACGGGTGAGGCGAATGAAAATATTTTTAACTTGTTCCTGTTCCGACAGTGATAGGGTATTGTAAACATCATCGGCAGTTTGAGCGATCGCCATTCTCACCCCACCAATCGCTTCATACTCCCCCGACTGCAACCATCTGCCATGTCTCCGCTTCCATAACTCTAGCAGCGCGTGTTGCAACAATGGCATTGCCCCCGGTTCACCTTGAACATCATCCAGAATGGTGTTACTCAACCCTGGTTCAAACCGCAAACCTACCTGTGCAGCTTGCATTTCCATTGCTTTTCGTAATTCCGTCCCATCCATTGGCGCAATCAATTTTTGTCGGGCTTCCATAAGTTCTTTCAACTCCCGGTAAGGAGCGCATTCTCCCCAAAAGTCTGCCCGCATCGTAATTACAACTTTTTGCTGTTGAGTTAAGTTTAAAACTTGCGCGATAAATTCCCGACGTTCAGCCTCATCATTACACAGGGTAAAAAGTTCCTCAAACTGGTCAATGATTAAAATAGAAGTCTGTTTAACAGTCATCTCAGAGCTGACAGCAACACCACCCTTGGCTAATTCAATGGCTGTTTCTGGTTTTGGAACCCATTCATTTTCAATATCCAACAAAGACAACGACTCAACTAAAGGTGCAGGTTGTTGATTTTCCCCGCCAGCCAATGTTGCTTGCAATTGCGCCATTGGGTTATTACTGGGTGTCATATATGACACAACTAAATTCGGCTGTTTTTCTTGTAATGCGGGAATCAGCCCTGCTAATACTACTGATGATTTCCCACTCCCAGAAGCACCTAATACAGCTAAAAAGTTATGTTCTGTCAGTTTTTCATTGAGTTGAACAATTAATTGTTCTCGCCCAAAGAAAAACTCGCGGTTTTCTTCGCGGAAAGGATACAAGCCCAAGAAAGGACAACAAGAATTATACGTGGGTGGTTGTTGACCTAAAGCCAAGGCGTTAAAACTCAGGTCAATGATTTCTTCGCAAAGGGTATTGACTGTTGTTAAAGCTTGTTCCCGTTCTTCACGGGCTGATTTGCTTAAGGCGTTGATATATGCACCTAAACTATTACCTAATTTCTGGGCTAGTTCTGCAAATCTTTGCCGTAGTGCTGGGGCGCGTTCTGATAATAATTGCTCAAACTGCTCTAAACCATACCCAATTTCGGCGTTAGTCAAGTCTCTATCTAGTTGGTCACTAAATAAGGGTCGTCCACCCAAGCGACTAAATAAGGCGGGGACAGTGACATCACCCCGTTCGGCGAGTCCGGCTAAAGCTTCGTGCAATGCTGAATCTACTTCCCCAGATTGGCGCAATTGTTCATAAAATTTTATACCTAATGCGAGGGCGGTTTTGACGGTGACTTTTTCTGTCATGGCGACAACTGCCGGCATTCCCAAATCTCGCACGAGTCTTTGTCCTAAACCGCCAAGCCCGACTTCAGCTTCTGCACTGGCGCTTTCGCAGGTAGAGAGACAAGTAAAGTGTGGTAATCCTTTGGCTCCTTTTAATGACCGTAATCTTTCAATTAAACGTGTTCCTGTGACTGGTTCTACTTGATTATTTTCCTTCGTCCAGTACAGGACTGTTTCGCCATTGTCGATGACTCGACTATGACTGATGATGTGCAGTAAAGTATACTGCTTGGTTCTGTCGGTTAAGTGTTTACACAGTTCATCTAAGGTTGGTTCGCCAATTCCATCTGGGACTGTAGCTAAAACATCTGATGGTATTTCGCCCAAGGCTTGACGCACACATGAAACTGCGGCTTCAACATCAAAGGGTTCTAAGCTAAATCGCCCAATTTGTTCGGGACTGGCGACTAAGATTAAGGCGCGTAAGTCTCTGCGGCCAATGGGAGGAAAACGGCGGTCTGTAATTGCTGGAATATAAAAGGAAAATGGAGTGCGCTGTTCTAATGTTAGTAGCCGCCAACTGTCATCAATTTTGCCGCAGAGTCTTTCCCAGCGTAAGGTTCGCAGTTCTGGGTCTGTGGCTTCGATAAATAATAATACTCGTAAGGCTGTGTCACAGTTGTGCAACGCCCGAACAAAAGCATCTCGAATTTCTTCTTTAAACAGTGCTTTTCCGAGATATGTGCCGTATTCTAGGGGTTGTCCCAGTAAGCTGGTGAGTTTTTGTAAGTCTTCTGCTGTGAGTTCGAGGGTTCCTTCCGAACGCGATGATAGTAGTTCTCCCGGTCGGCTATGTTCTACTACTATCGGCCAGTGTTTGCCTAATTTGCGCTGGATATTAATCTCGAATGTGTTCATCTTTGATTGTGAGTAGATGCGGGTGATAGGCGACAGGTGATAGCGAACCCAACATTATCAAAACCTTCGTTGAGTGCTGCTATGGCTATATCCAACCTACGAATTTAACGTGGTGTGCAACTTTCTCTCAAACCTAACCCCTAACCCCTAACCCCTTCCCTCGTAGGGAAGGGGGGCAAGATTCAAAGCCTCTATCCTTGCAGGGGAGAGGTTTGGAGAGGGGTTTCAAGAATAAGTTGCACATCGCGTAATTTATTGTTAATCAACAATATTCTGTATTTGCCACATAATAACGGTATAAAAGCTAGATAAAGCTCAGTATTTCACCGTAAAAATCTGAGGATTGTGGCACGGATTTTTATCAACCTATAACCTGTAACCTATAACCTCTACCCTATTCCTCATCTCCTGTTGTATCAGTCGGTGATTTTTCGTTATCGCTAAGTTTCACCAAACTTTCTAAGCCATACCACAACAGCAAATACAAAGTGGTTGTTTTCCATCGCGCCAAGGGTGGTAGCACTCTTTTGAGAGCGATCGCCACAACAGTAAAAGGTATAATAACTCGTAAATCTACACTTTCTTTCGTAATTTTTTTAACTTGCTCATTTATTCCCAATAAGCTGGTAGCAAAACTTGGCGACTGGGGTTTTGCCTTGGGAATCTCAATAATAACAATGCCTTGAGCCTGCAATTTATCGATAATTTCTGCAAAATCAGTGTTTGCATCGGCAGCATAAAAAGTTACACTGCCTGTTTGAGAATTTACCTTTAACTGTTCAACCTGTGGGAAAAAGGTTTTGAGGTAATTAGCAGTCAACTGAATTTCTGCTTGTTCTAGATTTTGAGGAGAAATTCGCAGCCTTAGCCGTCCCGGAGTTTGACTAACAATTTGAATATATATAGGACTCATATTTGATTTGTGAAAAAAGCGACATACAGCGTTTTTCGGTTGAGTGCAGTATAAGTTGATAGGGAATAGAGGCTAGAGACTAGAGGAATGTACCTCATGGAGATGAAAAACACTGTAATTAAAACATTATCTTTTCTGCTCCCTACTCCTACCCCAAGGTTACTATAGCAATCCTAAATGATCAGGACTTACGTAAGTGTCACAATTGGTGGTTGGTGCGTGACGCTATAAATCTGATGACTACGTTCAAATCTTCCCGTTGCGTCACACACCCTACAGAAAAAATATGCCAGTTGCGTAAGTCCTAATGATATACAAACATCTCTCTACCTTGTCCTCCTTGTCTCTTTTGTTCATTTCTCAAATAGGACTCCTATATCTTTGACTGTAACTTGTTACTAGTTTCTATTTTCCAGTTTTTACCGTACGACGATCGCGCAATTTTGGAGCTTGGTGAATATCAATCTGAGATTCTGGAGAATTTAATTTTAAAACATGATCAACGGTTGATTGCTGTTTAGCGATCGCGTCGATAAATAATTCTTCATATCTGGCAATTGCTTGTTCACAACCATAATATTCAACCGCAAATTGTCTACCTTGCTGCCCTAAATGTTCTCTTAGCTGTGGTTGATGGTACAACTCTAAAATTTTATCGGCTAAGGCTTCTGGGGATTCTGGTTCGACAATGACACCGCCACCACTGTCTCGAATTGCTTTCGCCGCCGTACCTGTGGCTGGTACTGAACCCACAATTGGACGACCACTCGCCAACAACAAGGGAATTTTAGAAGGCATATTAAAGGAGATGACGTTGCGTTTTTGGACAATTAAGCCAATATCAGCCGCCGCTAACATTTGCGGGAGTTGTTCGCGCGGCTGTAGGGGTAAGAGTAAAACATTATCTGCGCCACAGGCTAAACAATATTGTTGTAATCTTCCCAGAGCGATCGCTTCTCCCGCAATCACAAAGGTAATTTTAGGAAGATGACGCAACCTAGCCGCCGCCGCCACTACTGTTTCTAAACCTTGAGTTAAGGCAATGTTTCCAGAATACATCACCACAAATTTTCCCTCTAATTGATGGGCGATTCTCCAGGGATTTTGATTTTGTGGGAAAGGATGAATAAAATTAACATTGACCCAATTGGGAATACAAGTAATTTTTTGGGGAGATACGCCTTTATTCACTAAATTTTCTAAAAAACCATCAGCAATGACACTGATGGCTTGAGCATTTCTGTAAGCAAATTTCTCTAAGAACTCACAAAATTTAATCATCCTTTGATTCGTCATTAAGCCGACACGTACCGCCGCTTCTGGGAGAATATCTTGGACATTTAATACTACCGGACAATTGTATATTTTTCCTAATAAAGCCGCAGGTAATGTCACTAATAAAGGTGGTATCGTCAGCAAAATAACATCCGGTCGTTTACCTCTCAAAGCTTGCGGTAAACTCGTCAAAATAAAACTTAATTCTAATAATAATCTATCCAGCAAATTAGGTTTAGACTTGATTCGCAAGTAACTGCGCTGAACCGTTACACCATTAATTTTTTCGGTGATGTACCACTTACCCTGATAACCTGGATAAATTTCGCGTTGTGGATAATTTGGCATTCCTGTAATTACCCGCACCTCATGACCTTTTTTTACCAGTCCCTCTGCTAGTTCTGTCATTAAAGGTGCAATTCCAATTGGTTCTGGATGGTAGTTATAGGAATAAATCAAAATCTGCATGAGTTATTGATAAGATTTTTGTAGTAATTAGGCTCAATTTAGGATAGGTTTCTAGCTGGTTTAAGAGTCAAATTAATAGGGAATTTAAATATTGCAGAATTGTAAAAATATATGTATAATCTGCACTCGATTCTATTGGGTATGGAAGATTATATCAATTTATACGAAATTAAAATACACTGATATACACATTAACTGAGGCAGGGTGCAGGAAGCAGGGGAGACAAGGGGGACAAGGGAGACAAGGGAGATACGGACGCAATCTTTCTACCTTGTCTCCCCCCTCTACCTTGTCTACTCCTCACCCCTCTCAGCACTCAGCACTTTCAAGTCAGAAGGCAGTGCCGATAAAACTTAAACCTGGACGCTGTTTCTGATTTGCTGCAAAATTGCGGCTAAATCTTGAGAGATATCAATATAAACGGCTTCTTGAGGTGTGGGTGCTTCTAAGGTATCAAACTGGCTTTGTAAAAGATTGGCGTTCATAAAATGATTGTGGCGATCGCGCAATCTTTGGGCAATTAACTCATAACTGCCTGTGAGATACACTAGCTTTACCCGTGGATCATGATCCCCAAGAACATTACGATAACTGGCTTTGAGTGCCGAACAAGCCAAAATCACGTTTTTCTCTGCTTGTAACCATTGAGCGATCGCAGTTTGTAATGATTGTAACCAAGGTTGGCGATCGGCATCTGTTAACGCTTCTCCTCGACTCATTTTGGTTTTCGCAGCAATTGAATGAAACCAGTCAGCATCGCAAAATTCCCATCCTGTTCCTGCTGCTAATGCTTGACCAATGGTGGTTTTACCAGCACCAGTCACTCCCATGATTAAAATTATCATTTGTAATTAGTAGGGTGTTGATTTTGAGTAATGAGTAAGGAGTAATGAGTGATGAGTCAATAGGACTTACGCGAAATTATGAAAAAACCTAGATGCGCTCTTCGGCTACTCTTACGATAACGCCTAACGGTAAACCCACAGGGTAATACCATTTTGGATTTTAGATTTTAGATTTTGGATTGGGTAAGGGTTGATTGGTAAGCTTTTGAGCCATCAATCTGTCGCAATCATTTTTTAATTCATTTTTTAATTTGGTATAAGATACAAAGTTATCAGAGCTTGAGAGATTTCTTACATACGTCTTAACTCATCACTCACTACTCATTACTCAATCTTCCATCCCTAAAAAGGTACAAAATCAACAGCCTATATTTACAGCGCAAGGGTGTAAGGGTATATATCCAAAACCCTTACACCCTATTTTCATCACCGTAACTCAGTTACAATCACCCAACTAGCTTTTCACTCAAATCCCACAGGCGTTCTGCTTTAGCATCATCCCGCGCTTGGGGAGAAACTGTCTGCACAAAAGATTTACCCTCTTTTTTCTGGCGATTTCCCCAACTCCAATAAGCACCAGATTGCTTATATTCTGGTTCAATCACCACGGCTGCAACCCTCTCTCCTGCCGTATCTTGAGAGACATATCCCCCGGTAATATATTTCTGGAACAAGGGGAAGAGTTTTTGGAACAAAGGATAGTGGTTGCGGAATAGTGGTGTTTCAGCCACACATCCGGGATAAAGAGAAGTGAAGGTAATACCGGTGGATTCGTGATAGCGTCGATGCAGTTCGCGCATGGTTAACACGTTGCAAACTTTACTATCTTTGTAAGCTTTAACGGGTTCAAATTTCTTACCGTCAATCATCGAAATCGGTGCTTTAAAACCTGCGGCGAAGCCTTCTAAATCACCCAAGTCTGGACGTGGCGGAATTTTACCACCTAGTTCGTCTGGGTTGTGGGTAACAGTTCCCAAAATCACCATTCGCTTATCCGCAGCCGGAGATTTTTTCATATCTTCCAGCAAGAGTTTGCACAACAGAAAATGACCAAGGTGATTGGTGGTCATGGTTAATTCGTAGCCTTCGGGACTGCGTAATGGCTCTTTGATTAATGGCATATAAATCGCCGCATTCGCCACCACCGCATCTAAATATTTGCCACTGGCTCTAAAGTTGTTGACAAATTGGCGCACACTATCCAAAGAACCCAGGTCAATGTGCATAAGGGTATAGCTGTCCTTGGGTATGCCTACTTCTTGAGCAGCGTTTTCAGCCTTTGCCAAATCTCGGCAGGCCATGACAACGTGCCATCCTCTGCGAGCAAATGCTTTTGCAGCGTACAAACCTACCCCAGAGGACGCACCTGTGATTACAACCGTTGACTTACGATCCTGTGCCATTGCTATTCAGACTCTGTTATCGCCTTTTACTATCTTCTGGATTTTACATCACTCGGTTATACAGATTATCTATCAATTTTTGCTTAATAATTGTTAACAATTACAGAGTTCAGAAGTCAGAATTCAGGAGTCAGAATTGACACTTCGACTAAGCTCGGTGCTGAATCAGTGAGGGAAAAAGACCACTATAGAACTGCTAGAAATAACCTCTAATAAAAAAATAATGGTGGGCAGAACCCACCACAAATCTCTATTTAATTTTTATTTTATAATAAACATTCTCTAGTTTGATGATGATTGATAAACATTTCCATGTCATATTCAATATTGTCTAAGACAATTGAAAAATTTGTTCTATCATATTCACCCTCACAAAAGGTTTCCATATATAAATTACTGCCTGAATTATCAATATATGCTTTCATAAACATAAATAATAAATTCAGTTCATTTACGTATTCTAAAAGATTATATCTATCTACATTCAGATTGCAAGAATAAAGAATTCTAATTAATACACCTCGATTTGGTACATTTTTAACTATTAAACCATGCTTTCTTGGGTGACGACATAACAGTAATTCATCTTCTTCATCAACGTGATAACCATTGAATTCTAAATGATTGCGATATCTCACCAAGGGGTGAGCTAAATAATCACCGATGTTAATTTCTGACATGGGTATAAACCTCACAATGTGCTTAACCAATGATGTTGGTTAAAGTTAGTATTCCCACTTAGGGATAATTTATTAACTCTATCTTGAGATATATAGGAATCTGGTTTGATGGCTGAATCTGTTGCTGTAGAAAGGGAGTAGGAAAGAAGGCGTATCTCAATGTCATGAACAGAGGCTAGAAAAAGAAAGTGATTAATCTCGCTTATACAGGACGTTACTAAAATCCGTCTAATTTTAAATAAGCAGTATGCTCAAAGTCAGAGCATACTGCCATAACAGAAGGTTAAAGGTAAAAATTCACAATGGATCAGAGTTGGAGAATCAGTACTATAAGAATATCTATCTAGTAGAGTACTGATTCATCAATGATTCGGAATGTTGACTATCACCATTACCTTCTGTGGTCAGAATCGCACCCGAAATCACCAATTTTTAGCCGGTATACCAAGCCGCACCAAGTCTACTTTGAGTAGCGACAGTAGATTCTGTAGCTTGTGTGCCATTCACTGTCCAAATCTTATCTGCACCAGAAGCTTGATCACGCCAGTAGACATCGGTTTTACCATCGCCATTGAAATCGCCAAAGGATGGTGTCAAGGATGCGCTGTTGCTGGGGAGGAAGGCTTCAGACTTAACGGCTGTACCATTCATTAACCAAGCTGTATTCTCACCAGTTGTTTTATTGCGCCAGAAGATATCGGTTTTGCCGTCACCGTCAAAATCAACAATGTTAGCTTGCCAAGAAGAATCGAGTGTCTTAGCTGCGGCTTCGGTGACGACGATACCGTTCATAGTCCAAATTTTGTTTTGACCACTGGAAGAGTTACGCCACAGAATATCAGTCTTTAAGTCGCCGTTGAAATCGCCGAGGATGGGAGTTAAAGCCGAAGATTGAGATTGTAGGTTAAACTTGCTGACTTGTGTGCCATTCATAAACCAAGCACTGTTAGCGCCAGTATTGGCATTGCGCCAGAAGATATCGCTTCTACCGTTACCGTCAAAATCAACAACGGTTGGAGTTAAACCAACTGCTGTGGTTTCTAGAACATTGGCACTGGCAACTCTTGTACCATCCATTGTCCAAAGGGCATTTTGGCCAGTTTGAGCATTATTCCAGAAGATATCTGTTTTGCGATCGCCATTGAAATCACCAATTAAGGGATTCAAGTTGGGATCTACTCTTTCTAAGGCGGCGGTACTAGCGACTCTTGTACCATCTATGAGGGCAACTCTGTTCTCCCCTGTCTTCATATTCCGCAACAGAAAGTCAGTTTTGCCATCATTATTAAAATCGGCAATTCTGTAAGTCCAAGAGTTAATGTCAAACGTACCCATAGAACCTTGGGAGAGGATTTGTCCACCATCCATGAGGCGTAGGACAATCTCACCTGTTTGAGCATTCACCCAGAGTTTATCAACTTTACCATCACCGTTAAAATCAGGTGCGATCGCTGCACTCTTTAGGTAAGGGTTGGGGTTAGGATTGGCGCTGGCTGTAACTTTTGATGTTGTATTTTGCTGTGTTGATAAAGAGCTTGTATCTAATGTTGACGCGGAACTACTGCCTAAAAAAGTTTTGCCAATTCCTTGATTGTTGTCGAGAACGTCTAACAAATCACTGGATTTTTTCAAAGAGTCAGAAAATGCTGTTACTTGTAAAGCTGATGATTTTGAAGTTAAAGACATAGTGCGTTCTGATCACTGGTTGTCTTCAAAGTTTTAACTTAAAGCTCTTAGTCATTTCTGTATTTTAATAACAGTTATTATCTTTTTATGGTTTCACAGCTAAACATTTTGCTATTTAAAATATCAAGGTTTCTATACAAGTTATTTTATATAAGTTATTTTATTTATTTTTGCAAGTCGTAGATAATCAATCATCCGATTTGTCAGCGTATTTTATTTATGTCAGGCTTTAAATATATAAAATAAGTTTGTCATCTAATTATCAGCAGGCAAAACTTAAAATGACCAAACAATACAAAAATCAAATTCTCCAAAAGTTCTGAATACAATAACTCACTACTCGTTACTCATTACTTATTACTCATGCTGTACCTCACTTACTTCAAAAGTGCTGTATGAAGATTGCTGAGGATGGGTTTTTGACTCAGCCTTAAATACTAGGTAAGGTAAAATAACACAGTATTTAACTGACAAATTGAAAAACTATGCAATTAGAATATCGGCAGCGTCGGGAGCAATTAATGGCAAAAATTGGCAATGGTACGGCGATTTTTCGCAGTGCGCCAATGGCAGTCATGCACAACGATGTCGAATATACTTATCGTCAAGACAGTGATTTTTTCTACTTAACAGGCTTTAATGAAGCGCAAGCCGTGGCAGTGTTAACACCAAATCACCCCGAACATCGTTTTGTGTTGTTTGTCCAGCCAAAAGACCGAGAAAAAGAAGTTTGGTCTGGTTATCGCTGCGGGGTGGATGCAGCCAAAGAAATTTATGGCGCTGATGCAGCTTATCCTATCAATGAATTAGATGAGAAATTGCCCCAATATCTCGAAAAATCCGATCGCATTTATTATCACTTGGGGCGCGATCGCAAATTTAATGAAAAAGTTTTAGCACATTATCAAAGTTTACTGCGGACTTATCCCAAACGAGGTACAGGGCCAATTGCCATTGAAGATACCTGTACGGTGCTTCACAGTATGCGCCTAATTAAAACAGAAACCGAATTAGAAATGATGCGCCAAGCAGCTGCGATCGCTATTGAAGCACATAATCAAGCAATGGCAATTACCAAACCCGGACGTTATGAATACGAAATCCAAGCCGAAATCGAATGGCTATTTCGCCACCGGGGTGCAATGGGGCCTGCTTATCCTTCAATTGTGGCTTCAGGGGTGAATGCTTGCGTCCTCCACTACATTGAAAATAATCGTCAGATGCAGGATGGCGAACTGCTATTAATTGATGCTGGTTGTGCCTACAATTATTACAACTCCGATATTACCCGGACATTTCCCGTGGGTGGTAAGTTTACGCCAGAACAAAAGACATTGTATGAAATTGTACTAGAAGCACAAAAACAAGCGATCGCCCAAGTCAAACCAGGTAACACCTTTAAAGCGGTTCACGATACTGCTGTGCGCGTCCTCACCGCAGGCTTAATTGACCTTGGCATTCTCCAGGGCGAACTTGACAAAATCATCGAAGAAGAAAAATACAAACCATATTATATGCACCGCACTAGCCATTGGTTAGGCTTAGACGTGCATGATGTTGGCGTTTACCAACATGGTGACGACAAACCACAGATTTTACAACCCGGTCAAGTCCTCACAGTCGAACCAGGGCTATACATTGTTCCAGATACCAAACTAGCCGAAGACCAACCACAAACCCACCCACGTTGGATTGGTATTGGTATTCGCATCGAAGATGATGTACTCGTCACACCCACAGGCCATGAAGTATTAACCGCCGGAGTTCCCAAAGAAATCGATGAGATAGAACGAGTAGGCTAATGAAGGCAGGAAGTAAGAGGAAATACCCATAAATTCTGCCTTTTTGGTCAAAATTTTCCCTTACACCCATACACCCTCAAACCCCCACTCCCGACTCCCGATTCCCTACTCCCTTTTGTTCACACTTAAGATTTTCTAGGTAAGTTCAGCAGTTACACGGAAGCCATAAAAAATCAGATCAGTTATTCAGTGGATGATAGTCAGTACATCTAGCTAGAAAACAATGGTCAGTAATAGTTCTGTGCAGGGCGAAAAAACCCAACGGTTAGTAATGCGCCTGCCACGTACCTTAAGTTATCTAGAAACCTGGGGCTTTGGGCTGACGGGTCATGTAGGATGGATTGGCACTGCACCGGTTATCCATGCAGCATTAGGATCTAAAGCTGTTTTTGTGTGGGTGTTTGGGACAATTGTTTCCTGTATTTTGAACTTACAAATCCAAAGTTTAGGTAAACATTGGCTGGATGTAACCGGAGGGACACCTAATTATACGGCTCGGCTACTCAAAAACTATCCTTATTTGGGTCTTTATGTTGCTTTGGCTTATTATTTTAGCTGGGCAGCCGCACCCGCATTATACGCAATTATCCTGACAGACTTAGTTAAAGTTAATTTTCAACCTTTAGGTATTTCCTGTCCAGAAACTTTCTTAAAAATTACCTTCACAGCAATTCCCTTTATTGTGGCTTTTAGTGGGACTCGTGCTGTCGCCCTACTACACTTATTTTTTGTAATTCCGGCAATTTCGTTAGTACTTTTATTTTGTACTCAAGGTATATTTTGGTTAGTTTTATCTCAGGGAATTAATTTATTTCCACCTAGTACCCACAGCCTAACTTTTGCCGAATGGGCAAAATGGTTTTTCCTAGCCAGTTATTCAGTTTACGCTTGTGAAACCACAACTGCTTTTGTTGCCGATAGCCGTTCTCCGCAAAAAACTTTGAATTTTTTAACCACAGCAACTTGGCTAATTCCCCCTGTTTTTCTTGGTGGTTCGTGGGTATTAATGTGTACCGTTACCAATACTAATCTTGGTGAAGATACATTCTTGAATTTATTAGCGGCATCACAACCTTTTTGGGGTTCATTTGCCCCTTTTTTAGTTACACTGCTAATTGCGTTTTCTTGTCTGCTAAGTTGTGCCACAGCCGTTACCAATTCTCCTCGGATTCTTTACCAACTGGCGTTGGATGGTCAGTTGTCGCCTGTGTTTACGGTAGTTTCCCGCCAAGGCATTTTGGGGCCAGCTATTTTTATTACTTTTTTACTCAGTTTGCTTTGTTTGAATCTAGGCAGTGTATCTCACTTGGTGACAGTGGCAGGTACATGCTATTTGTTAGCCATTATGGGGCTACATTTTGGCTTGTGGTTATGTCGCCATCAAGTAGAAGTTTTGTGGCCTTGGTGGTCATTGGGTTTTTTTTTGGTAGAAGCAGTAGTTTTAGTAGTTGGTGGATTAGCTTGGAGTTGGCAAGATTTATTAATTGGGATGATTATTCCTTTGGTGTTGATGATGGGAGATATGGGCTTGCGTCGCTGTAACTTTGCACCATTTCATCCCCAATGGTGGACAGAACGTTACACCGAAAAATTTACTAGTAATAACTCAGATTTTGTAGTACTTCAGGTAATTGTTTTAGTATCGCTGATTTGTGCTTCTGCTATTGGCAGTTGGATTTTGCGTGATTTATTAGGTGAATTTCATGACAACTCACGCAATGCTTTACTGGCTATTGTGTTGGTTATGCTTTCGTTTGTGGGGGTAGCGATCGCCTGCTGGACTACCCTACCACAAATTGCCGCCATTGATCAGGCACGGCAACAAGCCAAAAATCTCTTTATTACCACCCTCAACACCGTTCCCGATGTTGTTTTAGTTTTGGATGAACAAGGTACAATTATCCAGACCAATTTAGCAGCAGAAGAATTATTTCACATTAGTACTCAACAACTCATTGGACAGAGTTTAAATCTCTTCTTGATCAACCATCATGGTAAACCAGAGCAATGGTCGATGCGGAGTGAACAAACTCTTACCACCAAACATGGTTCATATATTGTAGAGTCTACTGTTTCCCAGCCTTCTAACTTGTCATTAGGACAATATGTTGTCATTTTGCGAGATATCACACAACGCAAACTAGCCGAAGAAGAACTCCAACAATACCGTTGTCAGTTGGAACAGTTAGTCGCAGAACGTACCATTGAACTGATGAGAGTTAATCAACAGCTGCAACAAGATATTCTGGAACGACAAAGAACCCAAGAACTACTGCTGCACAACAGTTTACATGATGCCCTGACAGGATTACCCAACCAATCTTTGTTTATGGAGCGAGTTAAACTATCTCTAGAACGCAGCAAACAAAAGCTAGATTATGTATTTGCTGTTATTTTTTTAGATTTAGACCGCTTTAAAGTAATTAATGATAGTTTAGGGCATTTACTCGGCAATCAACTGTTAATTGCTATTTCCCATCGACTCCAGTCAATTTTACGCGCAGGCGATATGGTGGCGCGGTTTGGCGGTGATGAGTTCACAATTTTACTGGAAGAAATCGATGGTATCAACGGTGCAATCCAGGTAGCTGAACGCATTCAAACTTTACTGGCTTTACCTTTTCAATTAAATGAACATAAAGTCTTTACTAACGCAAGTATGGGGATTGCCTTAAGTAGCAATAATTATGAGCAAGCTGCACATATTCTGCGAGATGCTGATGTGGCAATGTATTCAGCAAAATCTAATGGTAAAGCACGTTATGAAATTTTTCATCCCACTATGCACGAAAGTGCATCTCTGCTATTGCAGCTAGAAACGGCGATGCGTCATGCACTGATTCAGCAAGAAGAATTTCGCCTGCACTATCAGCCAATTGTGTCTCTAGTTACAGGTAGAATTGTTGGTTTTGAAGCCTTAATTAGATGGCATCATCCTGAAAGAGGGATTATTTCTCCAGAAGAATTTATTCCCTTAGCGGAAGAAACTGGAATGATTGCTTCTATTGGTCAATGGGTGCTTTATGAAGCTTGTCGCCAATTGCAAGTATGGCATCAACAATTTCCTGCTTGTGTACCCTTGACAATTAGCGTCAATTTTTCTGGCAAACAAGTTATGCAGCCAGATATTGTCAAACAAGTGCAACAAGTTCTGCACAATACAGGTTTAGAACCCAGTAGTTTGAAGTTGGAAATTACCGAAAGCTTGCTGATGGATAACTTTGAATTAGCCAACGCTATGCTTTCGCAATTAACTACCTTGAATATTGAGTTACACATGGATGATTTTGGTACAGGTTATTCATCCTTAAGTTATTTGCACCGCTTACCACTGAGAACGATTAAAATCGATCGCTCTTTTATTCGTAATATCGGTAGTCGGGGGGAAAATTTAGAAATTGTGCGAGCCATTATTACATTAGCCCACAGTTTAAATATGTCAGTCACCGCCGAAGGCATTGAAACAGTAGAACAATTAACCCAACTCAAAGCCTTAAAATGCGACCAAGGACAAGGATATTTCTTCTTCCCAGCCTTGGAAGGTTCTGTAGTAGAAGGACTACTGCACAGTAATTTATCGGAGAAGAAGTTTTTTGAAGTGTAATATATTGCTTATGAAAAAATTACACCCTGGGTTAGCTTTTATCATTTGCTTGTTATGTCTGGGTGCTAACCAGCCTAAATCTGAGTCACAATGGACACCGCAGATGGAGGCTGAGTTTAAAGAACGTTCTCAGCAAACAATTGCTAAATTTGCTGGTGAGAAATACGGTTCGACAGCCTTTGAGAATGAAAAAAAATCTTATCCAAAAGCGATGATGGACTTTTTGGCAGGTAATCGAGAAAAGGCGATCGCTTTTTTGCAATCAGAAGACGCTGATCGTCAGCTTCATGCTCATACCTTGGGTATTGATTTTTACTCTAGCTTTACCCTCAAAGGCCAAGTCCGCAAATACTTTTACTTTGGCAAATATCTTGACCCAAGTTATCGTCAGCGAATGCGGAAAGCAATGGCAATTTTGACCGAAAAAGACCCACTGACACGCAAGTGGATCACTCCGCGCAAATTTTGGGTGAAATCATCTGATAATTGCAATACTTGGGTAGACTGCCGCAACACCGATAATCTAAAAGGAATGCGGAATGTCGCAGTTTATTTATTTGCCCAAGAAACAGGTAACGAAGCCACACGCAAAATATATAAAGAACGTATTCGGCGTGATATCCGCACTCTCTACCAAATTGGTCAAGGCGAATGGGACTCGGAAAACTACCTGGGACATACCATTACTGGCTATATTAACCTCTATGATTTTGCTCAAGATCCTGAAACCAAATCTCTGGCTAAATCTGCACTTGATTGGTTTTTTGCATCCGGCGCGTTGAAATATTGGCGCGGTGGCTTTGGTGGCCCCTCAAAGCGTGACAATAGCGGCGGTAACTGCGTTTGGTGTTCCTTAGCAACTCATGAATTAGGACTATATTTTGGTGATTCTCCCATCTCAGATCCCAACCCATCCCCAGACGAAGTACATCTCATTACCAGCAGCTACCGTCCCCCACCAGCAATTGTCGCCTTAGCAAAAAAGCAATTTCCCAAACCAGTGGAATTACTTAATTCCAAACCCACTTACGAAAACTGGAAACCGGGAAATGATGCTGCACCACAGTTTTATGAAACTCTTTATTTTGGTCAGACATTTCAATTAGGAACGTTAGCCCAAGGTTCTGGCGGCGACTGGAACGGTTTTAAAATGATGGCGTTTAATTCCCAACGTGGAGTAGATTATTTTATCGCTTCCACCGGCACAGACCCGACAAAAATTTCTACTGCTTCCCTTGGCGGAGAAAACATCGCTCAATATCGTAATTTGGTAATCTGGCTGAATCATCAACCCCAAGCACCATTTCAATTTTTTCTCCCTAAATCTGCCTTGGTAGAGAGCAGTAAGGGCATAACTTTTATTAAATACGAAAAAACATGGCTGGCATTAACACCAATTAATTTAGTGGTGGAAGGTGTAAATGCAACAGCAACTCAAACTATTCAAAAACAATATCCTGATGACCAAATTTTAACAGCAACAGGTAATGGTAAAAAATACACAGGCTTTGCCCTGGAAGTTGGTGAACCAGAAACCCACGGTAGCTGGGAGAAGTTTCAACAGTCTGTTATTTCTCAATCTTGCTTAAATCTACAGCAGCTAGATCAGGGAGAAGTGGAATATCAAGGTGTTTCTAGTAAGGTAAAAATGCAATATCAAGGTGTAAATTTACCGAAAGTTTGGCGCAATGGTAAACAACATAATTGGCGAGAACATTTTGCTGTTTATCAAAGTGCTGATGGTGTTAAAAGCCCAATTTATCAAGGATGGAAATCAGGTAAATTGACAATTAAAGCCGGGGGATATGAGTTTCAAAATCAAAGCAGGTGATATAGGAATCCGATGTGATTTCTGAATCTATTTGTGTGGTGCGCGAAGCGCAGCGCAAGCGCGATAGGCAGGGAGTAGGGAATGGGGAGTAGGGAGTAGGAAAGCAGCTTGATCTGAGTGTACTGATTTTTTTCATAAATCAAATATGAGTCCTATAAGTTACAGGTGATAGGTTACAGATTATAAATAGCTAAAAGACGCATTTCGACTTCTCCCCAAGGGAGACGCTACGCGAACGCTCAATGCTCGATAGGCTTCGGTTAGTGAGCTTTGCCGAAGTGTCGAAACCTTCCCCTTGTCTCCCTTGTCTCCCTTCACTACTGCACCGTATAACCCCCATCTATCACCAGGGATGTTGCTGTAATATATGAGGCTTTATCAGAAGCAAGAAATAAAATAGCTTGAGCGACTTCTTGGGGTTGTCCTAAGCGTTTGACGGGAATTGTTGCAGCGAGTTGATGAATTGCTTCTTCTTTTGTCACACCTTGCCAATCAGCAAATTGTTGTATCTGTAATGTATCAATTACGCCTGGACAAACACAATTAACTCGAATATTTTCTGTTGCTAAATCATGAGCCAAACTGCGGGTTAATTGGACAACTGCGCCTTTGGTAGTGTTATACAATGCAAAATTGGGAAAGGCAATCAAAGCCGCTATGGATGCAACGTTGACAATTGCACCACCACCACGCTGACGTATATGGGGGATGGCATATTTAGCACAAAAAGCATAGCCTTTAACATTAGTTCCTAAGACTTTATCCCAATCAAAATTGCCAGCTTTTTCTAGAGAACCAATGGCTAAAATTCCCGCATTCGCAACTAAGATATCGATGCTGTACCATTGATTTACGACACTTTCAATCCAATGCTGCACCTGATTTTCATCACTCACATCGCAGTTGTGAAAAGTGGCTTCTCCACCACTATTTTTGATTTCTTCCAGCAGAGATAAACCACCAGTGGTATCAATATCAGCGATCGCTACTTTAGCACCCTCAGCCGCAAACAGTTTAGCCGTGGCTCGACCAATACCAGAACTACCCCCAGTCACTAAAGCAACTTTATTTGCTAATTCCATAAATTCTTAGTCCTTGTTGGTATCAGGGTGTAGATGTTAGGACTTACGCATAAAAAGGATTTTGGTGAGGGTGTAGGGGTACAGGGGTGTATGTATCTAATACCCTTACTCACACATCCTTACACCCAATTTTCATAGACAATATTGATTGGTGCGTAAGTCCTGGATGTTTAAAATCCTCACACCCATTTTTAATGATCAGTTTTTCAACAACACTTAATTAAGAAAGTACTGGTTGTAAGTGTAAATATTCAGATTCTGGTAATAATCCTTCTTGTAAGACCAGTTCATTCACGAAAGTATCAATTTTGTGTCGGTCTATATTTTGCATGACAATCAGATGTGCCACATTATCCATAGTAGCCAATTGCCATTTTTTAATTAAAGGTTGGCTCGGCTTTTGAAACACCACAGTATTGGAGAATTTATTCAGCATACAGGGATATTCTCGCAATTTAAGTTGCTGGAATAAATATTGGGCGTTTTGAATACATGTTTTTGCTTCTTTGGCGAATCCTTCATAACCTCTGGTTTTCAGCGCATACCAAATAATTAGAGGCGTATGACCATTACGAGAACCAAGAATAGTGGTATCTTTAGAACCAAGATATTCAATCATAGTTTCTACTTTTTCTACCCACTTTTTCTTAGTTAAAACTACACCACAAGGTAGGGGCGAACCAATGAATTTACCAGAAATAGCGATACTATCTATTGGTCTTTGAAAGTTAATTTGGGGGGCATTCTCTAAAAATGGTAAAATCATCCCCGAAAGCGCGGCATCACAATGAATGTAGTAATCTTTAATTTGATGCTGTTTGAGAATTTCTAGAACTTTATCTAGGTTATCAATTGCGCCTTTAACAGTAGTGCCAATATTCAAGTTAAGAATGACTGGGCGTTGGGAATTTTGTTGAATTGCCTGGGATAAATGTTGATAATTTATCTCGCCATTTGTTTGGGAATTAATTACTTGATGCTTTATCCCAAAAAGTCTAGCAGCTTTAGCAATAGAGTAATGAGAATCTTGAGATGAATAGAGAATGCCATCGGGATAAATTTCTCTTGCTAATAGCATTCCATATAAATTTCCCTCTGTTCCACCAGCAGTTACATAGCCCCACGATTCATTTTCGGGAATTTTATATAGTTGGGAAAAAAATGATAGAACTTCTTGTTCAAATTTGCGGGAATGTAGACCAAAATCTGGCTCTACATAGGGGTCACCGGCATTATTTAATAAAAAATTAAAGAACTTGGTTAGATAAGTGAAATCACAACTTAAATTATATGGATAACCTGCATGGAATTGCGTTTTCTGTTCTATTTGCTGCCAAAAAAGTGCTAACTCTTTGCTCACAGTATCTAACATATTTCTTGATTGTTTATATTTTTAGTTCACGCAAGTTTTACACTGAATCTCAAGTAGTGATTCAATATTTTCAGGTTTTCTTAATAACTATCTTATTGCAATTAAAGATTCTATAAAGCAGTGATTACACGGAGAAGATTTCCTGAAAATATTTGGATTAATCATGTTTGACCTAATATATATATTCGCATTATCTCCTAACGGCAAAAGTAGGAGTTTCGCTCAGGAATAATATCAAGATTTAACGGAATTTCTATAAGAAGTTTCACCGAATTATTCAACTACGCCTGCGGAAGATTCAGCATAATTACAGACAAATTTCAGTTAATACTTAGAAGGAAATACGATGTTGCTAAATATACGTGATTTACGGGATATCGAAAAATTACGGACAGTTTTCGCTAAGTTCTAGGTGATTAGCGATCGCACCTAGTTAAATATATGGAAAAGGCTCAGGGTATGAGAGATGATTTATGAAGTGAACTTTAAATTATCTTGATGTAGCAACACTTAACGCACTCACTCTCTTGAGTTCCCAAATTCTCGCATAGCCGTAAAATACCCTTGTGTATTGAGCATTGATCCTCGAAGCGAGGATGACATAGAATCAAAGGCTATGCAGTAATTTTAAACCCTTGCTCTTGCTGCGTGATATTGCGTGATATATCGATATTACCAGCCACAATGGAAGAAACCAGCGTGATCATAGCAAGCGATCGCTAACAGAAAATCTTTGTGCGTAAATGCTAATTTGCTCAAACCCCGGCGGTTGAGTCGGGGTTTTGGTTTCAGGTTATGCGATGAAAATTTGACGAATTAATATACTCATCACTTCCCCAGCGTTGGCTGTGGGTAGTAATGGACTCCAGTCGCCGACACTTGCATAACCAATTGCTTGCAAACGGTAAATTGAACTAGTCACCGCTTTAGGCGAACCAATCAATAAATGTTTAACTGGTTCTCTGGTAGGAAATACCGCAGATTGCTTGAGTGTGGGAATCTCAAAACCTGTGCTTGGTAAATACTGTTGGGTAAAATTTTGTACTTGTGTAATCATGGTATTTGAATCCTGTTGTGGGTTTCAAGAAAGGCGATCGCAGACTCTTGCCGGAGGGCGATCGCCTTTCTCATGCTTTTATATTAGAGTATAAATTTATACAAGTCAATCACTAATTAAAAAATATTTGCAATCAAAAATATCCCCGAATTTTCTAAAAATTCGGGGATATGATTTTTTTGTGAAATGTATAATGTTTTCATTAATAGGACTTACGCAAAAAAACGAAAAAATAAGGTTTTAGTAAAGGGTGTAAGTATTCAAAAGCCTTACCCGAATTTTTCACGTATGGGTAGGGGGTGTGGGGAGAGAGGGGGGTGTGGGGAGTGTGGGGGGAAAGATTTCTTCACTATCCTCCCACCCCTCCCACACCTCCCACACCCCTGGATTTCTTACAAGAGAGAAATCCAGGCTTACACCCCATACCCGTACACCCCCGCACCCAATCCCCACAGACAATTATGGTGCGTAAGTCCTGATTACCTCACAGTTTGCCACAGCGATCGCATAAGTTTTTTGGTTCTTCAGTTTTCACTGTCCAACTCTGTCAACTTAAGTTGCTGGATATTTTCTGCGGACAGACCTGTTACTTTGATGACTACTTCATCAGCTACTCCTTCCCGTAGAAGATTAAGGGCTACAAGGCGAACACCTTCTTCAATACCTTCAACTCGACCTTCAGCCCGACCTTCAGCTCGACCTTCAGCCCGACCTTCATTCATAAGTGCTTGATAAGTTACTGACTCTTGCATAAGTTCTCTCCGCAGCAACTGTTGAATAATATCTTGATTTAATACTAACCCAGCGAGAATAAACGCCGATGCAGCTATATTACTTTGTGTTCGTTGGTCGTCGATTTGGGAAATTTGTTGGGCGACTTGTCGCAGTGTTTCAGTACGATTCTCAGTTTGGCTTAAAACTGCAAAAGGAAGTAACCCTGGAGATTGGAAAAAATTATCTGTCGATTGTTCCCAAAGGCGAATCACCTGAAAACGATGGAAAGTATCTTCTAGGGTAAATGTTGTTTGCTGCACTAGTTCAGAATTGGTTTGTTGCAGGTAAATAACAACCTGAAGCATTCGTTTGTGGGGAAAACGTCGATATACCCGCAGTCGATAATCAATCATCCGAAAGGGGATCTCAATTTTGGGCTGAGTCTGAAATTCTATGTGCAGTACAAGTTCGTCTGACTGAAGTAATATCAGCGCATCAGCACGAATTGGTTCTAAAGACAGTTCAGAAGGACTTAATTTAGTTAGGGTGATGGGTTCACCTAAAAGCCAGGTAGCAAAATCACTGGCAAAGTTTTCTACGAGAAATTTACAGATGTTATCAAACATAAGAAAACTTTACCAAGTAATGATCGTGCGATCGCTACCTCCAATTAAGTAAGCCAAACACTGGACATCACATAGAACTAGAGGTTATGACATAGAGGTCTTATTTGGGACTCGGTATGCACTACCTCAACGATTTAACTTTTCAGCTATTTTGGCATTTGCCAATGAATGCAATGGTGTTGGCGCAGCAAATTAGTGACCCAAATCTCATGGGTCAGGTGCAGAAAGCTTGGAATCACTTTATACAAACAGGTCAAGTCTGGGCTTTACTGATTGGTTTGGTGATTGGTTGGCTATTTCGCAATCTTACCAGCTACGGTTGACACAGACAGGGGGTTGGTAGTACGGATTAGAGTATTTGCCTACTTCCAATTCCCCTTTGTTTTATGACGCAACAACAAACCTGGAGTCAGCGATTTGAATCAGCCCTGCATCCTGCGATCGCTCGTTTTAATGCCAGCATTAATTTTGATATTGAATTAATCGAATACGACCTGACTGGTTCTCAAGCTCATGCCAAAATGTTGGCGCATACGGGGATAATTTCTGCTGAAGAAGGCGAACAACTCGTTACAGGTTTGGAACAAATTCGCCAGGAATATCGCCAAGGCCAGTTTCAGCCAGGAATTGATGCTGAAGATGTGCATTTTGCTGTAGAACGACGACTTACAGAAATTGTCGGCGATGTAGGGAAAAAGTTACACACGGCGCGATCGCGTAATGACCAAGTAGGTACAGATACTCGGCTTTATCTCCGTGACCAAATTCAGCAAATTCGCACTCAACTGCGAGAATTTCAACGAGTTTTATTAGATATAGCCGAAAATAACGTGGAAACTCTCATCCCTGGCTATACTCACCTCCAACGCGCCCAGCCTTTAAGTTTAGCCCATCACTTATTGGCTTACTTTGAAATGACACAGCGCGACTGGGAACGTTTGGGTGATGTTTATCGCCGCGTGAATATTTCGCCTTTGGGTTGCGGTGCTTTGGCGGGAACCACTTTCCCCATTGATCGCCACTACAGCGCCCAACTACTCAATTTTGATCATGTTTATGCTAACAGCTTGGATGGCGTGAGCGATCGCGATTTTGCGATCGAATTTCTGTGTGCAGCTAGTTTGATTATGGTTCACCTCAGCCGCCTTTCAGAAGAAGTGATTCTCTGGGCTTCAGAAGAATTTCGCTTTATCACCCTTAAAGATAGCTGTGCTACTGGTTCTAGCATTATGCCCCAGAAGAAAAACCCCGATGTCCCAGAACTAGTACGCGGTAAAACTGGGCGGGTTTTTGGTCATCTCCAGGCGATGTTAGTCATAATGAAGGGCTTACCTTTAGCCTATAACAAAGACTTGCAAGAAGACAAAGAAGGTTTATTTGATGGCGTTAACACCGTCAAAGCCTGTTTAGAAGCAATGACAATTTTGCTACGGGAAGGCTTGGAATTTCGTAGCCAGCGTTTAAACACAGCCGTCGCAGAAGACTTTTCTAATGCTACCGATGTCGCAGATTATCTCGCTGCTAGGGGTGTTCCTTTCCGGGAAGCTTATAATCTCGTGGGCAAGGTAGTGAAAACTAGTATTGCTGCGGGTAAACTTTTAAAAGATTTAACCTTAGAAGAATGGCAACAAATACATCCGACATTTGCGGCTGATATTTATGATGCGATCGCCCCACGCACAGTTGTCGCCGCCCGTAATAGTTATGGTGGCACAGGTTTTGCCCAAGTCACCAAAGCAATCGATCATGCTCGCAACCAAATCAGGGAATAGGTGATAGGTTACAGGTTACAGGGTTAAATCTTGTACTGCCTTCACATAGCAGGAGGCAGAAGATAGGAGAAAAAGTCTTATTTTTCCTGCCATTCAAGCTTTTAAGTTGTCCTAATGTATCTCAATACGGTTCAGATAAGAAAACTCAATGACAGCAAAACCAACAAATATAGGACTTACGCAAAAAAACGAAAAAATAAGGTTTTAGAACAGGGTGCAGGGGTATGAGAGTGTAACCTGGATTTCTCTCTTGTGAGAAATCCAGGGGTGTGGGAGGGGTGGGAAGGGTGGGAAGTGTGGGAGGATGGTGAAAAAATCTTTCCCCCCACACTCCCCTCTCTCTCCACACCCGCTACCTATACGTGAGAAATTCGGGTGTAAGGGTGTAAGTATCCAAAACCCTTACACCCCATACCCTTTCACCCTCACACCCAATCCCCACAGAAAATTTTGATGCGTAAGTCCTGAAATAATGACTCAACAAAAAACGAAAAAATGATTTTGGAGGGGGTTTGGGGGACGCAACCGTCCCCCAATCGGGGGTGTGGGGGAGAATCCCCCAAATCTTACTCATTGTCTGAATAGGTAGAGCAGAAATTGGGAAATCAACTCTCATCACCTTAACTGAACCGTATTGTAATATATCTAACTATCGCTATACTTCAAAAAAATAAGAGCGTACATCTGTACGCCCTTAAAATTAAAATCACTTCAAGAATCAGAGACTAAACTGGCGGCTTACTCAGCGTCAATTGCTGCTGCACCCTCATCTTCCTCACTCTTAGGTGATCTTTGCTGGAATCTTCTTTGCATTCTTCCCGTTGTAGTCCGTTTACGAAACTTTCTGGCGTATGCCTGGTTCCGTAGCGCCTTTTCTTTTTTCGGGTTACGGCGCTTTGCCATGTTCACCTCATTTAATAAACAACAAAAAAAGATAAACTAGGCATCTCTTAGGCATTATCAGCTACTAAGGCTGATGCTATTGATATGATTTTCCCCTAGTTTAGCAGTTTAACTACTTTATTTGAACAGCATACAATTTTATCGCATTAATTTTAATCATGTCAATATAATTTTCCACGGAATCATAATCACACTATCTTGCAGAAAATTCAAATATTTAATTAGAATTAACCGATTGAATTGTAATTTTGACAAACAGATTACTCAATTCTGGTTTGCTGCCATCTTGATTGTAGGCAGGGATAAACTTATCGTTGCTGAAAAGTTCGTTAATTGCTTGTTGGTAGAGATTTTTTTCGGCTTGGAGTGTGGCGGGTTGTATCTCTAAGACTCTAGCTTCTTGAAAGTTACCATTTTGATCAATTACCAAGCTGGCTAAAAGTTCTGCTGGTGCAAGTCCCTGTTCGCCATTCAGAGAATTTACGGGTAATGTTTTGATACTGCTTCCCTGGTATTGAGCCAGAACATCAGGTAAATCTTGGCTGAGTTGACGCATTTCCTGATCAGCTAAAGGCACTATTTTAACCGTTGAGCCAACTTGTGGAGAGGTTTGAGAATTTGTGCTGGCAGGAGAAGGAGAAGTCTGGGGATTTCTCGGAGTTGGGGTGTCAGAAGTTGTACCTGTAGGATTTGGCGTAGGCGGATTTTTCTTGGTTCCTGTAGGGGAATTTGTTGCTTGATCAGTAGGAAGACTGTTGGGTAATGGCGTTCCTGTTCCCAGAACGATTTTTTGGCGACGATTCCAAGGAAGATTACCCACAGGAACAGTCGGTGTCGGTTTAGGCTGTGGCGGAGATTTAGTTAAATCAGGTGTAAAACTGGGTTTTGGTGTGGGTTTTGGCTGGGAAACTGATTTTTTGACTGATGGTTTAGGTTTAGTGTTTTTTGGCGAAACCGCAGGTTCTTTTTGCTTCAAAATGCTGGGATTTGCATCTTGATTTCTGGGTGTAGTTTTTGCTGTTTCAGTTCTGGCTACAGATTTTGGTGATGAATTATTAGGTTTGGGTGAGACTGTCGTCTTAGGTAATGTTGATTTAGCTGTGGGAGAAATTTCCACAACCTCGATAGGAACAATAGCTTGGCTTGGCGCTGGAAACCACACTCCCAAAGCATTAGACGATCGCATCAGCCAGAAAACCAACAAATGTAGGGAAACTGAACTCACAGCGACAAATATCCATAAACTGGGAGGATCGCTATGTCGTCGCCAAATTTTGGGCGGAACAGGAGTTTTGTCTGCAATAGGCGTTTTCATATCACCAAAGCCAAATATAATCCAAAGTCTTTAGCAAAGCTTAAGGACTCCGTTTGGATCTTAGCGATTAACTACTAAATCTGGCGAAACTGCAAAAGTCAGGACAGTTTCATCAACTCCTTTGAGTTTTAATGGGCTACCTTTGGTAATTTCTTCATCCTGTAAGTAATCTGCCACAGCCGCCGAAACCAAAATCGTACCGGGAACCGCAGCAGCTTGCAACCGGGCGGCAATATTGACACTTGGCCCAATGGCAGTATAGTCAGCGCGTTCAGCACTACCAAACATCCCTACAACGGCTGTACCTTGGTGAATTCCGCAGCGAAACTGTACGCTAGAACGTCCATCGCTTTCAAATACACCTTGGTCTCGCCAACGCTGGTTTAATTGTCCTAGTGAACGGTGCATTCCTCTGGCAGTGTTGATCGCACGACGTACCTGTTCATTCGGGGTGAGTTCTTCTGGCGCTCCATACAACGCCAAAATTGCATCTCCCATGAATTTATCAACAGTGCCGCCATTGTCAAACACAACTTTGGTCATACATTCTAAATATTCATTCAGTAATTCTGCCACCCGTCGAGACCTGAGAGTGTTAGCTAACTGAGTAAACCCTACAATGTCACTAAACAAAACTGTAATCAACCTTGGTTCAGGGCGTAAATCTAAAGTTAAATCCCCGGCGGCGGCTTTCTGCACCAATACACTGGGTAGAAATCGCTTGAGAACTGATTCTGTCAGATAAGTATTCAGTTCCAAAACCCGTCGTTCATTTTCCTTCAAAGCCAAGAGATTTCTGACTTCTGCCAGCAATTCTCTATCGTTAAATGGTTTGGCTAAATAAGCATCTGCCCCATGTTCTGTGCTTTCAATGCGAGTTTCTTCGTCTACTTTGGCGGTGAGCAAAATGATCGGAATTCCTTTTAATTTCTCATCAGAGCGAATCATCCGAATCATTTCTAGCCCTGTCACCAAAGGCATCATCAAGTCTGTGACAATTAAGCTGGGGACAATTTCTTGAACTACACCAAACCCTTCATAACCATTACGTGCTGTGTGGACTTGATAGCCGTTGCGGCGAATAATATCAGATACGTAAGTTCGTAAATCTGGGTTATCGTCAACAACTAAAATCGAGTGACGGCTATTCTGCTGTGTGCTGGAGTCTGCCGCCGTTGGATAGTGATTGACTGCTGAATCCTGATTTAGTGGCACAGAAGATACATCTTTTGTGATGTTTTCCGACCTTTCAGTCGTTGCTTCTATCAGTTCCAAATCAGCTAATTCTACAGTGGCCCGGCTGGTATTTAATTCAGCTGGTGTTTCTAATACTTGATTGATGGGTAAGTGTTCATGGCCAGTCAGCAACCACAATGTAAAGGTCGTTCCTTCACCGTAAACTGAATCTACAGTGATTTTACCGCCATGCAGTTCTACCAATTCTTTGACTAAGGCCAAACCCAGTCCACTACCTTCATAGGAACGGTTTTCTGAGCCTTCAGCTTGGCGGAATCGCTCAAATAACATCGGAATCTGCTCTTGAATAATGCCAATTCCGGTATCTTTGACTTGCAAAATGCAGTATTCGTTGTGGTGTTGGAGTGTAACGCTGATTGTGCCATCTTCAGGTGTAAACTTCATGGCATTTGACAGCAGGTTGTAAACCACTTTGTCAAATTTTTCCATATCTAAGTAAACCTTGGGACAGGCATCAAAATCAGTGGCGAGATGCAGTTGTTTTTTCTCGCAGTAGGGACGAAATGACTCGACAATTTGGCTAACAAATTCGACTAAATCACAAGGACGAAAACTCGGTTGCATTCGGCCTGCGTCTAAGCGTTGTAAGTCGAGTAATTGGTTGACGAGTCGCAGCAAACGGCGAGAGTTTCGTAGGGCGATCGCACTTTGGGCATGAGATAATCCTTCACCAGATGCCACTGCCGATTCTAATGGCCCTTGAATTAAGGTAATTGGGGTGCGGAATTCGTGGGAGATGTTTTGGAAAAACTCGGTTTTTTGTTTATCTAATTCCAATAAACGCTCGGCTTGTTCACGGGTTTTCTGATACAGGCGTGATTGTTGTACGGCGATCGCGGCTTGGGCTGCTACCGCTTTAGCCAGTTCAATATCAGAGGATACCCATTGCCGGATTTTTCGCCCTTCTCGTAAGGTAATACTACCAATACATTTGCCATCCGCTAACAAAGGCACAACCATCAGCGATCGGGCTGGCTTTTTCACAGGTAAGTCCAAACCCTTTAGTTCTAAGGGACTGACACTTATATCAGAAATTACTACTGGCTCCTGTGTCCGCAAAATTTCTTGCAACAAAGGATTATCTTTAATAGGAGCTTTCGTTGAGTAAGGGAAATTTTGAGATATTAAGTCAAGATTAATATTTAAATTAGTATTTTGCCCTGGTTTAAGTATATGGTCAGGATGTTGAAAAACATCATATAATCCCACACACTGAACAGCTTCATCTTCCTCTGTCCATAAAGACAGCGCACAGCCATCAACTTGTAAGGCTTGCCCTAATTGATGGGTAATTGCAGCAAAAATATCTTGTGGATCTAAGCTAGAGCGAATTGCGGTTGTAACTGTATTAATCAGTGCTTCTCGTTTCGCTAAAGCACGTACTTGTTCATAAGCATAGGCTTGAGATAAAGCCAGAGCCGCCTGATCTGCCACCATTGTCACTAGCTGAATTTCTTCACTCCCCCAAAGGCGGGACTCGTGACACTGATGCAGTGCTAATACTGCTAACAATTCTTGTTGACAGATCAACGGTACAACTAAGCTAGAACAAATATTCGCCGTAGCAAAAGCTTGTCCTCTTTGTTTTAGTTCAGGCGCGTTTCCTTGAATTCGCTCATCTGTCGCTACATCGTGAATTACCTGAACTTCACGGGTTTCCCAAACTGTTTGCGCCAATAAAGCAGCAGAAGCCGAGAAGGATATGGCTGTTGTCTCTTGAGAAATTTCTGCGCCTGTTTCTGTTTGCGTCTGGGACAGTTTTTGGTAGATAAATCCTTCTTCTGCTAACTGTTCATCTTGAAAAGAACGTAACAGGCAAACATCTACTTCTAACATGTGACCGACGGTATCGACAATTGCTTGCAAAATTTGCCGATAGTCTAACGCACTGCGAATTGTATTAGTAACTGTATTCAGCAGCGATTCTTGACGCAATGTGCGGGTGAGTTCGCGGGTACGAGCTTTTAAAACATTGTGGGTGTCTAAGGCTTGGCGTACTACTGCTTTGAGTTCTTCCGCTTCCCAGGGTTTGGTGACATATTTGAATACCTTACCAGCGTTGATGGCTTCTACTAAGTCTTCGACATCAGTGTAGCCAGTCAAAATAATCCGAATAATATCTGGATATTGAGTTGCTGTCAGGCTCAAAAATTCCGTACCACTCATAATTGGCATTCGTTGATCGGAGATAATCACTGCGACTTCTCCTTCTTCTGCCAGCAGGTCTAGTGCCGCCGGGCCAGAGGTTGCCCGCAACACTTTATAATCACGATAAAAAGTACGGTAAAGCAAATCTAGGTTGTCTGGTTCGTCATCAACAACCAAAATTTTCGGCTTACTGTTTACTTGAGATTTCATGCACCGCTTTCCTGCTGCAACAGCAGTTGAATAAAGAATAATCTGCTCAGGAGGTAATTTTTCTGAATCAGGTAAGAGCAGAGCATTTTGCCCAATCGGGTTTTTTGGCTACACAAATGCTGGGTGTAAGAGTATCTACTCACAGTAATTAGCCTCAATCGGTGGTAATTTTTGCCACTGTCTCTGATACAGCACAGTTTTTGGGATGGTTGGTTTTTGTACTACAGAGTAGATGCTTGCTTTTCAAGTCTGGTTTCACCTCCTGTGAAAACTTGTGCGGGTGACATACAACATTCAGGTCTGCTGGAAAAGCTAACTGAAGCTGCATATTAAGTTTGCCCTTTGTCGTCGTTGTAATAACATTTGCAAGTAAATTTTATTTATTTTGTTCATAGGAGAGTGAGCTAGGTCACAACGATGAGTGTTAAAGGCAAAGTATACTATTAGACTTATTACTTGTTCTAATTTAGCAATCATAACCACCAGTGAGAAAAGTGACATGGGGCTGTCACAGATTAATGCTGCTTTAACTATTACAGCATGTACTTAGTTTATCTAGGCGATCGCTAAAAAATAACTGCTTTATTATCCCAAAAATATTTCAGATATTTTTTCAGTATAAATACGGTAGTCATCTATATTTTTAGCTAGATTACTATATAGCTTTTTAGTTTTATAAGATAAAAACAATTCTTCATCCTAAGTTTTACAGATGTTGTCTACAAAGTATCTACAACCTGTAGTGGGAGTGAGGAATCAGAATACTATTTCTGAAAGCAACTTAGTATCATCCTCAGAAGTGGTCGAAAAGCTGTCTAAAATTCAGTGGTGGGTCTTTTTCCTCTAATGATTAATTCTGACTCCTGAATTTTTCAATGGTTGTGACAATTGATGTTCTTGTTGCCCAAAATGATGCTAAGTATGTTATTTACTTACAGAAGAACCTCTGCTACCGAGATAATTTCCTGATATGCAAGTAAATAAAATAATTGTATTGAAGGTAGCAAACGGTGTTTTAGAATATTTGAGAAAATTTTTGTAAAATACAATTAACTAATAATAAACTAGCCTTGACATCCTGGTTTTTTGACTCATCTCACGAACAACCATTGACATCAGCCGCAGAACAAGCTGGTCAACAATTCCAAATTCGTGCAGCTACAGCTACTGATTTAACAGCTATTTCTCAGATTATTGCAGAAAGCTTTCACTCCCAAACTGGTTTCTGGGGATGGGCTTTTCCGTTGTTACGCCTGGGTATCTACGAAGACTTCAGAAATCGTTTATCCTCAGCTGCACCCCATCACACTTGTTTAGTTGCTGTTCACACCACTGTTAGTGGTGCTAATAACCTAGTGGGAACTGTAGAGTTGGGAGTGCGTTTCCCTGACTCATGGAAGAAAAATGGCAAAAGTTTTCTTTATTTGTCTAATTTGGCTGTTGACCAGAAATATCGGCGGCATGGTGTCGCCTCAAAGCTACTGCTAAGTTGCGAAAAACTTTGCGAGGAATGGGGTTTTCAAGATTTATATCTCCATGTTTTAGAAGATAACCATCAGGCACGGCAGTTATATTTCAAGTTAGGTTACAAGATATGTAAAGTAGAGTCAAATTGGAATTTTTTCTTTTTCCAGCAATCTCGTCAAATCTTATTGCATAAACGCTTACTACCAAATTCAGAGTGCTGACTCCTGGATTTTGAACCAGAAGTTGCCGTGAATATATTTTAGGTGATGGTAGAAAGATGTAGGGAGCGCAGTTGGAACTTATATTTAGATTCTTCTATCAGAATTAACACTTAAGATTTTTAACCTATGTTTTAAGTCTAAGTTAGTTTTTGATGGACAAAACTGTATAATCACTCATTAAAATAAATGAATCTGAATCGTAGACTGTAGGTAAAGTTATTTTTCTATGAGTTTCCCTAAAATATATCTTTTAGATATTAAGATTTTTATTTAATTTTTGAAAAAACATTACACAAAAAAATCCTGTTTAATGCACACAACTCTCTGTCTGTAAGGATAATGGCAAAAAATAAAACAAATTATTATAGTAATTAATAATTTGTTTTATCTCCAGTAGTTGTAGAAACGGTAAATAGAAAATCAAGCCTAGATTTACTTGCTATTCTGAGAGAAAATGCTTTATATTTTCAACGGCTCTCAAATAACGACTTATACCTTATTTCATCAACGTCTAATCTAAATTTTTTAATATATAATATCCAATATGTGGAAGCCATCGGTAAAATTACGCTAAATAAAATATTCCTCATAATAACTTTGTATTCATTTTATTCATCTTTATAAAAACTTTAATTTTTTGAGAGTTTAGTTGGCAGACAAATTCAGCTATATCTCATAAAATATGGTTACATAACTACAGAGTGAAATCTGATTCATCTTTGTTATTAATTTTGAACAAAAAGTTCTCGATAGTTAAGATAACCAAAAAAACTAATTTGATTTAAAACCAAGTTACTGCTTGACGTGCATCGAACTACCAAATTATTCCAAAGTTATAGAAAACATGGATAGCGAACAACCAACGCGCTATCAAACCGCTATGGTATCAACTTATTACCCTGAAACCAGTTTTCTGAACCATCTTGTTATGTCAGATGGAACTGAGCAATCTTGCGGCTCGGATACTTTAAACCTTCTACATAGCGGGAAAGTTTTGATTGTCAATAGTCGCAAGCGGAATGGGTTAATACTTTTTAAACGCTACCATGCAGAATTTGCTGGCCCAGGCGCAGCAGTTGGTGGAGAATATGATAGTGATTGCCAGATGGTTCTGCCTATCGGCAATTTATCTTTGTTAGATACCGAATCTTATGAGGAACGCCAGAAAGCTTACTTAATTCGGCGACAATGGATTCGCTTAATCAAGCAAATTACCGAAAATCCTGCGCCGCAACAGCGAGTCCAAAAGATTTTAGATCAGTTTGACCAATATTTTCCAGCAGAAATAGTGGCTGATTTACCAGATGCAGCCTTTGCGCTTTTAGTGGGTGTATTTCCTCAAACTGTGAGGATGGTACGTCGTTTTGGTAGTGACGTTGATGGCAGATTCAATTACTAGCTCCAGCGTTACAATTTACTATGGCAGCTTGTAGTCTTTCCCAGGTACGGGAATTTTCGGCGGGAGTCCCAATTGTGATTCGTAATCCCTCACTCAGTAGTCTAACAAGAGTTCCAGAGTTGCTGAGTTGTTGGTGTAAATTTTGTAGGGTAAGATTTTGGGTGGTGGAACCATTAGGTTTGAGACGTACATAAAGAAAGTTAGCTGCACTATCTGATACTTGCAAGTCAGGATGTTGTGCCAAAACTGCTGTCAACTTGTGACGCTCATTGAGAGTTTGTGTAACTGAACTCAGTAAGAGTTGACGATTTTGTAAAGCTACTAACGCGGCGGCTAGTGAAAAGCTTGGTAGATTATAAGGCAAGCGGACTTTCTCTAAAATGGCGATCGCTTCTGGATGAGCAATACAATAACCCACACGCAAGGCAGCTAAACGGAAAGCTTTAGAAAAAGTTCGTAGTATTATCCAATTCGGACGCTGCGTTAATTCACCCACTAAAGTATTTTGGCTAAACTCAAAGTAAGCTTCATCGATTACTACTAAAATTTCCTCTGGTAAACTTTTTAGCCATGCTAATTCTGCCGCAGTGAGTGGATTAGCGGTGGGAGAATTGGGATGTACAACAAAAACTACCCGAATAGGTGGATTTTGGGTTTGGATAATGGCTGTTTGTGCGGCTTTGAGGTCAATTTCAAAGTTTGTTTCATCTCTGCCGACTGACACCACTTTGATACCCAAGGTTTGGGCTAAAATGCCGTACATCGAAAAAGTGGGATTGGCAACTAAGATGGAACCTTCTCCGCCCAGACAGGTGGCGATTAATAAAGAGCGAATGAGTTCATCGGAACCATTACCCACAGAAATATTAGCCCCAGTCAACGGTGATGAGACAAGATTAGCTGATTCATTGACATATTCTGTGATCGCATCTTTGAGTGACTCATGGCCGCCATCAGGATAGCGATTAGTTTCGATAACTTGTTGATATGTCCAGGCTAATTTTTCTTTGAGTTCAGGGGGCAAATCATCAGGACTTTCATTGGTATCCAGTCGATCAAACTGGGTGGCGACTGGTTCTGCTGTATTGCTGCTAGGGTGAGGTTTGTAAGCTGTAAATTGGGCTAAATCTGACCGAATAAAAGGAAGCATAATTTTAGTCGATAGTCATTTGTGTTCTTATGACTAAGAGAGTGCTTGTTGGTAGGTTTCATATTTTACCGTTTTACGGTAACTGACAAAAGAGGCGAATTGCTTGCCAAATTTCGGCTGTGACATTACCTAAAGCATGATCACTCTCAAGTTCTATTAACTTTACCCAAGGGCGTGAGTTTGCAAAGTTACGACTGGCTGTAATTGGAATCACCTCATCTTGTTTACCGTGCAGAATCAGCGTTGGCACTAGACGCTGTAAGATATCCTCTTGGTATTGCTGGGCATCTGTCACGAAATCGTAACTTAGAGGCAGCGATCGCGCTTCCCCATAGTGGTAAATCATGAGATATTTTTCTTGTTGCCAACGCTTCATTGCTTCATCTCCTAGCTTCGGCAACCAATGAGATAAAAAGCCAAAAGCAGGTGCTAACAAAATTAAGCGTTGCACTTGCTTGTGTTGTTGTGCCAAATGAGCAGACACCAAACCACCCAAACTAGAACCGATTAATGTAACTGCTTCAGAATTATCCAAGAGTGCTGCTACTTGATTGATTTGGCGGGTAATTGTCAACTGAGAAAAATTGCCAGCATTAAGATCAGGAATATTTAGCTGTATTGGAATTGTTTGAAAGCGATCGCTCATCGCCTGGGCTTTAGCAGATTTAGGGCTAGAAGCAAACCCATGAAGGTAAATGTATTGCAAGACTGTAGTTATTGAAATTAAAAGGAACAGGGAAAAGTGCAGACTTACGAAGAGGGTTAAAACCTTTCCAAAGCGATCGTCTTAACCCTGCGCGAACTTGTATTATTTATAACCATTCAAAGGTTTAAGGTGGGGGGAAATCTCCTTCTAGTGGTCTCCCTCCAGAATGACCACCACCAGTATCATCACCGCCGGGATTACCACCTGGGTTTCCATCGGGGTTGCCGGGATTACCGCCTGGGTTGCCACCTGGGTTGCCGGGATTACCGCCTGGGTTGCCACCGGGATTACCCCCTGGATTACCGCCTGGGTTTCCGCCTGGGTTGCCACCTGGATTACCGCCGGGATTACCGCCTGGATTGCCACCTGGATTGCCACCTGGGTTGCCACCTGGATTGCCACCTGGGTTGCCACCTGGGTTGCCGCCTGGATTGCCACCTGGGTTGCCACCTGGGTTGCCACCTGGGTTGCCACCTGGGTTGCCACCTGGGTTGCCACCTGGATTACCACCTGGGTTGCCACCTGGATTACCACCTGGGTTGCCACCTGGATTACCGCCTGGGTTGCCACCTGGGTTGCCACCTGGGTTGCCACCTGGGTTGCCACCTGGGTTGCCACCTGGGTTTCCGCTTGGATTACCACTGTGATCATCACCAGGGTTGCCACTGTGATTACCACCTGGATTACCACTGTGATTACCACCTGGATTACCACTGTGATCATCACCAGGGTTACCACTGTGATCATCACCAGGGTTACCACTGTGATTACCACCTGGATTACCACTGTGATTACCACCTGGATTACCACTGTGATTACCACCTGGATTACCACTGTGATCATCACCAGGGTTGCCACTGTGATTACCACCTGGATTACCACTGTGATCATCACCAGGGTTGCCACTGTGATTACCACTGTGATCATCCCCAGTGTTACCGCCAGTGTTACCGCCAGTGTTACCACCAGTGTTGCCACCAGTATTGCCACCAGTGTTGCCGCCAGTGTTACCGCCAGTATTGCCACCAGTGTTGCCACCAGTATTGCCGCCAGTGTTGCCACCAGTATTGCCACCAGTGTTGCCACCAGTATTGCCACCAGTGTTGCCACCAGTATTGCCGCCGGGATTACCAGGATTATCAATATTACTTGGCAGACTTATTTCATTGTTGCTGGTATTGCGCGTAGTGTCTGATATTACTTCTCCAGTATTGACAAAAGAATCTACTGAAGAATTATCTGACTCCTGATTTTGGTCAGATGAGTTAGAAGAGTTATTACCAGATAACTCCATAAAAGATGGATTTTCAATGACTCCTTGACCGACTAGAGGCATTTGTGTTGCTAATGCTGCGATAATTTCAGATTGAACACTAGCGATCGCTGGGTCAGGGTTAGCTGTACTATTTTGCTTAGTTAAATCTAATCCTTCTACTAAATCACTGGTTTCATAAAAAGTTTTCAGATCAAAATCATATAAGCCCCGGAATTCACCTTTCACGATGACCATCAGTTGTCCTGCTGCTAACACCTGATTTTGAGAGGCTGCTTGATTAAATACTTCGATACCGCTATTTGTCAGCGCCCCAACAATTGTGGTGTCTGTTTGTTTGTCATAGCGGACAAATAATGCTGAACCACGAATAGCAGCGGCCGCGCTTGGTGTTTGTATGCGTGTCTGTCCTTTTCCTGGTGGAATCAGTAACAGTACTGTCCCGTTGGACAGCCGAAAATTTCTAGTTTTGGGCAAGAATTGAAATACTGCTCTTTCTCCAACCCTTGCTAGGGAACCATCGTTAAAACGTAAATCAGCCAAAGATGCTCTACCTGTTGACAAACCATCACCAGGAGTTATTGGATCTAATTTACGTGCTGGGCGCTTTTTATGATTCTGCGGCAGTAATTGTACTAAATTTCGCAGATTTTGAATCTCGGCGCGAGTCAGAGGAGTAGACGCGATCGCCGACAAAGGCATCATGTTCACTCCCCACACACTCACTATCAATAAGGCAACAAATTTCAAAGACATCGCTTGAATGCTGGATAAATTACCTGAGACCACACCAACTGAAGATAGATTTTGAGATATTAGATTTACTTATTGGTTTGTGAGTTTTATCACTAAATTTTTTTGTATTCATTGAAAATTTTAGCGAAATTTTGTTATAAATCAAGGTAATAAAAATTATCAAAAAATATTAAAATCAAATAATTAATTTTGAAAAGGTAATAATCGTTGTCTTTTGATAATCAGACTGAATGGTGAATTCTGTTGTCTATAAAATATAAATGTTAATGCAATCCCAGGGCTGGACAAAACTGTTATTTGCAACTTTATTAGCTGTGATTAGTGGCAATAAGTGTTGTATGGGGGTAGATGTAGTATTGGCTGGTAACTCAAAAAACTCTGGTGAGCAACACAAAGCAAACATAAAATATGCTACAGATAGCCAGCCAGGTTATCAGTTTTACCAGAGTAGCCAGTTTCAGGCAAGTAATTTTGATTTAGAGCGATCGCCACTACTAAATTTTAATTCAGCAGCAAATATCCTTATATCTCAATCTAACCCTGAAACAAAACCTGATACTGAATCCTTACCTCAAAGTCCAACTCCACCTAGCAATCCGCCACTATCCAATGAACCACCACAGCTAGAAGCACAGCCTAGAGAGTTTCCCCAGTCCTCACCCACGATTATCGAAGAACTGTTAAATAAACCCACAGTCAATAGAACTGAGCAGTTAGAGAGACTCAGAAGAATTTTGCAACTAAGGCAAAAACCCAAACCCCAAACAGATAATCTGCGAGAATTAGAACTAAGAGTTAGACAAAGACCTTTACCCCAACAACAGCCAACATCTAATGCTAATAGTCTTCGGGAACTGGAGTTAAGGGTAAGACCAAGACCTGTACCACAAACAAAACCACCTGTAGCCAAGTTTAAACCAATAGGTTCCCTACAAGCTAATGTTGGTTACTTTCAGACAAATAACATCTTTGCTTCTGAGTTTTTCCCTAGAGAAGATGGCTTAATCTTTTATGGTCTGAGTCTGGCTTCAGCTTATTTTCCTTTAGGTGCTAAAACTTATATTAATGGTTCAATCAATGGAAATTTAATTCGCTACATTGATCAATCAAGGTTTAACTATAATCAAATCAATTTTAATGTTGGGATTTATCAACAACTCTCACCTCGGATGTATGCCGAATTAGATTTTAATAACCAACAGTTTTTTTATGCTAAGAGCGTTGGCAGGTTTCAAGCAGGCGATCGCTTTTTAGATGAAAATTCAGTCAGGGTATCTTTAGGCAGAAGAGATCCTATTAATTCTAGATTAAACCTAGATAGCTTTTACGAGTTTAGTGCCAATTTTTCGGAACCTAATAACCGTAGTCGGCTAATTAATAATTTCTGGTTATCTCTGAGTTATGCTTTACAAGAGCCGCTACAAGTTGGAATTAACTATCAATTAACCCTTGCTGATTTTACACAACGACAACGCAACGACAATTATCACCGCTTGTTTGTCCATGTAATTTACCGAGTATCAAACTCTAGTAATTTAAATGTACAAAGTGGTTTTAGCTTTGGGGATTCTACAGATAGAAATATTAATTTTGACAACTGGTTTTTAAGTGTTTATTACAATTTGAGAATTGGTGAATTTTAATATGGGAATCCAAAACTATTCCCTGTTCCCTACCCTCATCAAATAACTTTTTCAGAAAATTCTACATATAACTAATCCAATCACTCCAGCTACCTGCATACAATTTCCCTGTGTGAATGCCTGCTAATTCTAAAGAAAGCAAATTCACGCAAGCTGTGACACCGGAACCACAGTAGACTAAAATTTCTTGGGCTGTAGAAATATTTTCCCATCTTTGACGCTGCTGTAGTTGGGAAAGTAGATAACCAGATGAGTCTGTAACTTCTTGCCAAGGATAGTTAACTGCGCCAGGAATATGTCCAGCTATTTTATCAATGGGTTCTCGTTCACCACGATAGCGATCGCCTTCTCTAGAATCAACTAAAATAACTTCTGGTAAGTCTTTACGGCTTTTCACAACTTCTACATCTACTACCAATTCGGTTTGAATTTGTGGAATGAAATTACCTGTCCGGGGTTCTGGAATCACATCTGTAATGGGGTATCCAGCTTTTTGCCATGCAGTATAACCCCCATCCATAACGACTACTTGTTCATGTCCGAGATAACGCAGTAACCACCACAAACGAGAAGCAAAAGCCAAGCGAGAGTCATCATAAGCGACTACCAAAGTTTCTTGGGAATTAATTCCCATTGCTGATAACTTCTTCGCTAAATTATTAGTATCAGGTAAAGGATGTCTCCCACCGTGTTTACCTACAGGGCTGGAAAGATCCTGATTTAAATCTAAATAATATGATCCTGGAATATGACTGGTTTGATATTGTTTGCATCCCAATTCTGGATCAGCTAAAGAAAAACGACAATCAACAATGATAATTTGTGGATCATTGGGATGATTAAGCAGCCAATCTGGAGAAACAAAAATTTGAGTATTAAGCATAAATATAAGAACTCGATTTTATTGTTGAAATTATTTGTAAAGGTTGGGAGTGGGGAGTTGGGAATGGGGAATAGGCAAGGGCATTTTTTTGTGTCCTATATTTTTCTCCAAATCAAATACGAATCCTTTGCAAGAATTTATAATAGTGCGAAAATAAGTGTTACAACTTATTAATAATAATGGATAGTGATGTAATTATAAATAATCAACATTTTTGAACTATTGACTATCAAATAAAGTGGAAAAGTCGAATGGTAGAATTTGAGAATTTCATACCACAAGCAACAGCAGATGGTTCGTTTACTTTTTTCTCCTCAGAGTTTAACGAATCATTTCACAGTCATTTTGGTGCAAAACAAGAAAGTTATTTTAAGTTTGTTGAACCAACTCAACTGGCTCAAGCAGCGCAAAAACCAGTTGTGCGGTTATTAGATGTTTGTTATGGTCTAGGATACAACACTGCGGCAGCTTTACAGACAATCTGGAGAGTAAATCCTAGTTGTTATGTGGAATTAATTGGTTTAGAACTGAATCCGGCTGTACCGCAAGCTGCGATCGCCAATCATTTATTTGAGCAGTGGGATTATGAATATACACCAATTTTGACCCAACTAGCTTTTGAGGGGCAAGTTAACACAGAACGCCTGCAAGCAAAGTTACTCATTGATGATGCAAGAATTTCAATTCAAGCAGTTAATCAAGCAGGGTTTCATGCAGATGCTATTTTTTTAGACCCCTTTTCACCGCCTCAGTGTCCTCAACTATGGACTGTAGAATTTATGCAGCAAATTTCAGTGTGTTTACAGAAAAATGGCTGGCTGGCAACTTATTCTTGTGCGGCATCTGTACGGACAGCCATGAAATTAGCGGGTTTAAACATAGGTTCTACGCCACCAGTCGGCAGGCGATCGCCTGGTACAGTTGCCGCATATCCTGATAATGAGTATTTGAGCAATTTACTGCCGCCTCTTTCTCTAGAAGAACAAGAACATTTGTTAACTCGTGCTGCAATTCCTTACCGCGATCCAAAATTGAGTGATTCTGCCGATGTCATTATTATGCGGCGACAACAAGAACAACAAGCTTGTTCATTAGAACCTACTTCCCGTTGGCGCAAACGTTGGTTCATGAAAAACCAAACAGCCGACTCCTAGAACTTAAGCACTGACAGCGATAATACAATATGCTTGGGAACTTTCTGGTCTTGAGATTTGATGATTTACCATAAGTCAGTGATTGCACTTGCTCCAGCACAATTATCCCAGTTTCTAGAACGACATATTTTCGTTATGCACAAAATAGTTATTTTGTACAGTGCATAAGTCCTAATATATTCCTAATTCAAATCATACCCATTAGGCGAGACAACAACTAAAAATATATATATGGACGTTTTACTGCCAGCTAGTGTTTCATCAAACCTGAAATTCCTGAAACACTGCGTTGCTAATTCTTAGATGTTGAAATCTACAGTCTTTCATACGCGATGCTTTTAAAATTGTTCTATTTTTCCATGTATGGGTTACGTCAGTTAACCTCAGAGCCAACTATTTATTGAATATGATGATTATCAAAAAATTCTCGCAAGAAGTCCATCTTTTTTTGAAATTTTCCTAAAAAATCAAAATAAAAATAGAATTTTTCAGACAAATTATAACAGCAAAACATCATGACTGTAGCTCTACTGAAATCTGAAAAAATCTCCGTAAAAAACCTGATTTAATATCTGCATGAATTTATGATACTAGAATGAGTACTTAGGATGTTTATGGCAAATTTCCCTTAGTAAAATTATATTTTTATAAAGAAAATATTCTTGACATGATAAAAACAAGCAGATTCAAAATCGGTACGCAAGCTTGTCAAAACCCAAATAGGAGTAAGGTAGCAAAGCTAAATTTTATTTTTGTAGACGGAAACTGTTAATTTAAGAAAAATGGGGTGCTTTCGTGATTTACTGGAGTGCTAATTCCACCAACTCTAATCAACAAAGTCATAGTGGAACAAATACCAAAAAAAAATTACATACGGAAAATGCAAATCCTGAGCTAGAATGGCGAGATTTAGGGGAATATCCACTAAACTTATCCCAGCAAGAAGTAATGATTGAACAGGGACAAACCGAGTCTTCCTGGAGCAAATCTGAGATTAATTCTGGCTACAATTCATTATTATCTAGAAATCCACAAGCCAAAGGCTCCAAAGTGAATTGCTTCTTTGATACTGAAGCACCAAAAATTTTAGTAGTTGACGACCATGCTGCAAGTCGAATGACAGCTGCGGCTTTGTTGGCAATGGAAGGTTATGAAGTAATTGAAGCAGACAGTGGTGCGGCTGCTGTAATGTTAGTAACACATAAACAACCTGATTTAGTTTTACTAGATGTGATGATGCCCGGTATGGATGGGTTTGAGGTATGTCAATTACTCAAACAAGACGAACATACAAGGCTGATTCCAGTCATATTTATTACAGCATTAAATGATCGGCGATCGCGCATTCGTGGTATTGAAGTGGGCGCTGATGATTTCCTCACCAAACCTTTTGACAGGGTGGAATTAGCAGCCCGTGTGAAGTCTTTAGTTAGACAAAAGCGGTTAAACGAAGATTTAGACCATGCTGAACAAGTCTTATTTTCCATTGCGAGAGCCATTGAAAGCCGAGACCCCAATACCGGAGATCACTGTGAACGCCTCGTCAAGCTAGGACAAGCTTTTGGTGAATACTTAAATCTTTCTCGTTCTCAACTGCGGGATTTGATGTGGGGTGGTTATCTTCACGATATAGGTAAAGTTGGCATTCCCGATGCAGTGCTACTCAAGAATGAGCAACTCACCTTAGAAGATTGGGAAATGATGCAGCAGCATGTTTTAATTGGGGAAAGAATTTGTCAACCCCTGCGTAGTATGCAGGGTGTAATTCCGATTATTCGCCATCATCATGAGCGTTGGAATGGTTCGGGTTATCCTGATGGACTCAAAGGTCATGAAATTCCTTTCCTCGCCCAAGTGTTTCAATTGATTGATATTTATGATGCTTTAACTAGCGAAAGACCTTACAAAAGAGCCTTTACGCCAGAGGAAGCTTTATCAGTAATGCGAGAAGAAACAGAAGCAGGTTGGCGCAACCCCGAACTCATGGAACGGTTTACTGATTTTATTCACACTTACAAGCGGTGATGATGTTTTAGCTCTCAATTGTCAGTGGGAGTAGAAAGTATAACTAAAAGCTACCTTCATGCAAGGCTAGTGCAACTTGCTTTATACCTCCTGCTATACTACCCTTTGGGAACGTCAAGGGCGAACACGCTTCATACTTTTGATTATGGTAGTTGTAGCAATTCTAGCGGCGGGACGCGGCACAAGGATGAAATCAAGCTTACCCAAAGTTTTACATTCTTTGGGTGGGCGATCGCTAGTAGAAAAAGTTTTGGAAAGTGTAGAACCACTTTCACCTACAAGGCGCATCGTGATTGTAGGCTATCAAGCCTCAGAAGTAAAAGCTGCTATCCAGTCAAGCTTGAGCTTAGAGTTTGTGGAACAGACTATACAACTGGGAACAGGCCATGCCATCCAGCAATTACTCCCCCATCTTGAGGGCTACACTGGAGATTTATTAGTCCTGAATGGTGATGTTCCACTGTTACGCACCGAAACCATAAAACAGCTATTGCTCACTCACCAACAAAATCAAAACGCTGCTACGATTCTGACTGCACATTTATCCAACCCTAAAGGTTATGGGCGAGTTTTTTGCAATGGGGAAAACATCGTTCAACAAATGGTTGAAGATAAAGATTGTACCCCTGCTCAAAGAGAAAATCGCCGAGTTAACGCCGGGATTTACTGCTTTCGTTGGCCGGACTTAGCTCAAGTTTTACCGCATTTAGAAGCCAACAACGCCCAAAAAGAATATTACCTCACCGATGCTGTTACCCAAGTTGGGAAGGTGATGGCGGTGGATGTCACAGATGAGCAAGAAATTTTGGGGATTAACGATCGCCTACAATTAGCTACAGCCTACGAAATTTTACAAAGGCGGATCAAAGAAAAGTGGATGACCGCAGGTGTGACGCTCATCGACCCCAACAGCATCACCATTGATGACACTGTAGAATTACAAGCCGATGTGATTATTGAGCCGCAAACTCACCTGCGGGGAAATACCATAATTAAAACTGGTAGCCGCATTGGGCCGGGAAGTTTGATTGAAAATAGCCAAATCGGTGAAAACGTCAGCATTCAATATTCTGTAGTCACAGATAGTATTGTCCAAGCCGGAACTCGCATTGGCCCCTACTCTCATTTACGTGGTCATACGGAAGTGGCTGAAAATTGTCGTATCGGTAACTTTGTTGAGTTAAAAAATACACAACTAGGTGAAAAAACTAATGTAGCCCATCTATCTTATTTGGGCGATTCTACTACGGGTACTCAAGTCAACATTGGTGCAGGTACAATTACTGCTAATTATGATGGTGTCAAAAAACACAGAACCCAAATCGGCGATCGCACTAAAACAGGTTCTAATAGCGTCTTAGTTGCACCAGTGACTTTGGGTGATGATGTCTATGTCGCCGCAGGTTCCACAGTTACTGAAGATGTCCCCAACGATAGTTTAGTGATTGCTCGTAGCCGTCAGGTAGTCAAAAAAGGTTGGCGGAAGAAAAGTGCTGAGTGCTGAGTGCTGAGTGCTGAGTAGGAAAAGTTGTGAGCTATAAAGGCTGTATCAACTTATCTAACTACAACTCTAAAACTCAATACGGTTCAGATAAAAAACTAAATCATCACAAAACCAACAAATAATGACTCAACAAAAAACGCAAAAATGATTTTGGAGGGGGCTTGGGGGACGCAACCGTCCCCCAATCGGGGGTTTGGGGGAGAATCCCCCAAATCTTGTTCATTGTCTGATAGGTAGAGCAGAAATTGAGAAATTAACTCTCATCACCTTAACTGAACCGTATTGCTCTAAAACTGACTCAGCACTTTCAACTCAGCGAGAAGTTGCGTGCGGGGGTTTCCCCCGTTGAGCAAACTTCGGTGACTCAGCACTAGGAAATACAGCCGACTTGCGTACCATCAGCCATTTCTAAAGTGTCGCCAATTTTTTCACCGTTGTGATAGGCGGCAAGTAAAACTTGGCTAGTTTTACCCCAGGCGATCGCACCACTAGCATCTAAAGCGATCGCTCCTAAGTCTCTTTGATGTTCGTGGGCTTCAGCAAAAGAGCGTTGCATGGAATCTTTGAGGGTCATCCCATCAGTTACCCGCACCACAATTCTGGGTGCTAAACATTCATCGATAATATCTTCGCCAATGCCAGTACAGCTAACAGCCGCATGACCAGTTGCATAATTCCCCGCCGGCATAGCTGAATCACTGACTCGACCAATGCGTTCAAAGCCTTTACCCCCGGTGGATGTGCCGACTGCTAGTCCACCATGAGCATCTAAAGCAACTACGCCAATTGTGCCACGTCCGGCATTGCTGGTTTCTAATAACTCTGGCTCTGCTACCACCCCAGCCATTGTTCTTTTAAAATTATCTTGCCGTTCTTGAATCCATTCTTGTAAGCGTAAGTCAGTTAAAGCATTGTAACTGGGGACTTGTAACTCGCGGGCTAATTCCGCCGAACCGTAATCTGAAAGTACGCGGTCAGGGGAATTTTGTAAAAAATAGGCTAACTCAATGGGGTTTTTCACCCGTGAAACATTAATCACACCGCTAAACCGCCCTGAGAGTCCATCCATTAAGGCAGCACTCATCCGAATTTGACCATCAGATTGCAATACCGAACCAGTACCCGCATTAAATCGGGGGTCATCTTCTAATAATTGGCAACCCCGCAGTACTGCGGCAGCAGCGTTTGTGCCTGATAATAACAAAGCATAAACATCTTCAATGACTGCATGGAGCGATCGACGTACAGCCTCTAATCCTCCTTTGCCGTGGAGAGAACTACCAGCCCCTCCATGAATAATTAATTTTGGTTGCACCTTTACCTGCATGTATAATTTTTTGCGCTATTTGCGTCTGAGTTCAAGTTGATTTTACACTTCACACTTCATATTTCATACTTCATAATTCACCCTTTACTCTGTTTTTGCTTCAGAACGGCGACGGCGGCAACGTTCTGAGCAATATTTCACTTCATCCCAGCAATCTTGCCACTTTTTTCGCCAAGTGAAGGGACGTTGACATACAGGGCAGATTTTTGTAGGTAGGTCAGATTTAGAACGATAGCGCCCCATATAAATACTGTAAAAATATTAAGTTGATTTCTGAGAGAGACGAAAAATAATTATAACCAGTTTGTGAAAAAGGCGGGAGGTGGGAGGTGATGTTGCTGTGTGGATAAAAGAGACGTGGGGGACAAGGTGGACAAGGGAGACAAGGGAGAGAGATGTTTATACAATCAATTAAGCCATGATTGGTTGGCAAATGGGAATGGTGATGACAAACTCTGTTCCTTGTCCTGGTTGGGAGTAACACTCCAATTTGCCTGCGTGTTTTTCCGTAATGATTTGATAACTAATTGACATGCCCATCCCAGTTCCTTTACCAACGGGCTTGGTGGTGAAGAAGGGATTGAAAATTTGTTTTTGAATTTGTTCAGACATACCCATTCCATTGTCAGCGATCGCAATTGTTACCCAGTTAGCATCAATCACCGCAGTCCGAATTGTAATTGTTGGTAGTTCATCTTTCCTCGTTCCCATTTCTAAAGCATCAATGGCATTTGTGAGAATATTCATCAACACCTGATTAAGTTGTCCGGCGTAGCATTCTACTAAAGGTAAAGAACCATAATCTCTAATCACTTGAATTTCAGGAAACTGTGGCTTTTCCTTGAGACGATGTTGCAAAATCATTAAAGTACTATCTATACCTTCGTGAATATCGACTTCTTTAAATTCGGCTTCATCCATACGTGAAAAGTTACGTAGAGATAAGACAATCTGACGGATGCGTTGAGTGCCGATTTTCATAGATTGCAAAATTTTGGGTAAGTCTTGCTGAATGTAATCTAAGTCAATTTCCTCCGACAAAGTTTCAAATTCTGGCAGATTCATCGCTTGGTATAAATTAATTACCTGCAATAAATCTTCAGTATGTTCCTCTAAATGGGTGAGATTACCGTGAATAAAATTTACAGGATTGTTGATTTCATGAGCAACTCCCGCAACTAATTGTCCCAAGCTAGACATTTTTTCCGCTTGAACCATTTGTGCTTGGGTGCGTTGCAGTTCTTTTAGAGTTTGGGCTAAATCTTCGGCTTGTTGTCGCAGTTGGGCTTCGATTTGCAGGCGATCGCGAATATCACGGGCGATGGTTGATAAAAATTCTATTTCTCCCTGTTCATTTTTATGGGCAATCATTACCTGAGAAATGGGAACTTGTTCGCCACTCCGACTAAGTAACTTAGACTCTCCCGACCAGATACCCTTCTGAAGTAGAGTTGGTAGGCTTTCTGTCTGAAATTTGTCTAACATCGAGGGTTCTACAAACTCGCTGATATGGAACTTATCAGTTTCGGAAGCAGGAATACCCAACATTTTCTGCCCTGCTTGGTTAAGATAGCAACTATTTCCGTTGACATCAGCTATACCAATGATGTCTGTGGTTGCTTCCAGGATTGCGGTTAATCTGCGTTGTTCTTTTTCGGCTTGTTTACGCTGGCTAATATCACGCACTACCGAAAGTGCATGGGGTTTGCCATTGTAGTTCAAGAGTTTTCCTGTAACTTCGATATCAAAACAAGTACCATCTTTGTGGATGTCTACCGCCTGAGTGTGAAATTCGCCTCCCATTTTAATGACATTGATAAACTCCCCAAACTTCTCAAAACAACTGGGATGAACAAAATCGGTAGGGTCTAAGTAGAAAAATTCTTCTTGAGTATAGCCGTGTATCTGACAGAAAGCCGGATTAGCAGCGACAATCTTACCAGTATCTAAATCAAGAACACTAAGGCCATCACTAACAGCCTCAAAAATACTGCGATACTGGGCTTCTTGTTCACGTAATGCTGCTTCAGTTGCTTTGCGATCGCTAATATCTCTAGCAATCCAAACTACACTGTTTTCATCCATCACGGAAACGCTACCCTCAAACCAAACTTCTTGATCACCAATGGGCAAGCTGTATTCGATTTTGGTATTTTTCTTTGTTTTAAGTACCTGTTGAATACATGCTACGAAACTGTCAGCTAGTTGAGCCGGTAAAATTTCATAGGCAGTTTTACCGATAACTTCTGTTGGTGGTTTATACAGTAATGGCGCACAACTAGGAGCAATTGTTAAGTATCTGCACTCGCTATCAACAACAATAATTACATCTTCGATAGCGTTAAACAATGCGAGTAATTCGGCTTGATCAGCTTTGAGTTTTATTTCGGCTTGCTGGTAGTTTTCTAAAAGTTTTTTTGTATCTTGCAGTTCCTTTTCTAATTGAGTAATTCTGGTGTGTGATTCACTAGTCAATTTTGCTAACTGTTGTTGTAAATCAGCATTTTGTTGACGCAGTAAAGTAATTTCTTTTTGCATGGGTATATTATTCATATTTATTGGCTAATTGGAATTAAAATCACAAATTCTGTACCTTGCCCTGGTGAGGAATTACATTCAATAGAACCGCCATGTTTTTCGACAATAATCTGACGAGCGATCGCCAGTCCTAAACCTGTGCCTTTACCTACACTTTTGGTAGTAAATAAGTTGTCAAATATTTTTCCTCTGACTTCTTCATTCATCCCAATTCCGTTATCAGCAATTTTAATTTCGACATATCGATTTATCAGAGATGTTTGAATTGAAATCTGATGTCTAATTCCCTGATGTTTATCAATTTTTACTTCTTCTAAAGCATCAATGGCGTTTGCCAGAATATTCATAAATACCTGATTTAACTGCCCAGGAAAGCAATCAATAGCAGGTATATTGCCATAATCGGTGATAACTTCTATAGCTGGACGTTTTTCGTTAGCTTTGAGACGATGCCGCAGAATTAAGATTGTGCTGTCAATACCTTCATGGATATTAAAACTGACTTTATAATCTTGATCAGCACGAGAGAAAGTGCGAAGACTAGTGCTGATATTTTTTAGGCGATCGCAAGCTACAATCATCGAATTAATTACCTTGGGTAAGTCTTCTAAACTGTAATCTAAATCAATTTCTTCAGCATGTTCTTGGATTTCTTCACTGGGGTTTGGTAAACTTGCTTGATAAAGCCGTAAATGTTCAAAAATCTCCACAATTGTGGGTTGAGTTTGTTTTAAACTAGCAGCAATAAAACCTAAAGGATTATTCATTTCATGGGCAACGCCGGCGACCAAATTACCCAAAGCCGACATTTTTTCGCTTTGCACCATTTGTAATTGAGCTTGTTGTAAATTCTGCAATGCTGCTTCTAATGCTTCGGATTTTTGTTTAACGGCTGCTTCAGCTTGTTTGCGTTCACGAAGTGCAGCTTGCTGTTCGCTAATATTTCTACTAAAGGCAAAGTTATATGCTTTGCCATTAAATTCTACATAGTCAACAGTAACTTCCACAGGAAAAATATGTCCATCTTTGTGTCGATGATAAGATTCAAATACACAAAAACCTTTCTGAGATAATGATTGCCAATGTTCTTCCCAGAATTCTTGCGGGAAACCTGCATCAAAATCAAAAATATTTTTCCCAATAATCTCGTCTTGTCGATATCCCAAATCTTTACAAGCTGCATCATTTACATAAAAAATGCTGGCATCTTCTTCAATCCACCAGATACCAATAGATGCCCGATCAATTGAGAATTGTTTGAGTAAAGAATCTTGGAGTGCTTGCTGTGCTTTTTGGAAAAGTTGGGCATTTTCTAGAGATATTGCCGCTTGGGAAGCCAGAAGTTTAATAACTTGTACACGTTCTTGTGTGAATACCCCAGCAGTTAATTTATTTTCTAAATAAAGCAAACCAACTAAATGGCCTTGATTCACTATCGGCATACACAACACGCTCTGGGGTTGATGTTGCAGCATATATTCCCCTATTACCCCTGGTATATCTGTTTGGCAATTTTCAATCACCAGTGTTTTTTGGGTATTCTTAATATAATGGATAATTCTTTTGGGAATATCTGGGCAAGTTTCGAGTAATTGTGGTTCCAGAATAGTGTTTAATTTTTCATTCTCAATCACAGTAATGGCTTGTACTTGCCAAGTATGATTTTGAGGAAGTAACAATATAGCTTTTTTTGCACCAGAGTTTTCCAAAATAATTTTTAGTAAATTGGCAATTAGTTCATTTAATTCTAAAGAACTGGAAATTGCTTGCGCCGCTTTGATTACAGAAGTCAGATCCAGAATTTCAGAATAACTGGTGCTATTGCTGCTAGAAGTACGAGTTGATAAAGTAACGTTATGGGGAGCAATATTTTCTAAGAAGTTGAAGTCATTTTTTTGTTGTTGCAAAATTAAATGCAACAGTTGGGGATAGTGTTTTTCTAAGTCGGTGACTTTGGCTTTTGCACCCCAGCGAGCATAACAGTAGTATGCTTCTTGCATATAACCTGCGGCAATTTTCTCTTTACCCCAGTTGAGGTAAAATTTAGCTGCGAGTTCGTTAGCTAAAGCTTCTTCTTGGATGTAACCGTTAGTTTTAGCTCCTGCAATAGCGCGATCGTAAAAATCTCCAGCTTCGTATAATTTGCCGAATATCCGATGTTTTTCCGCTTCGATTAAATCAACTTTATGCTGATGATTCATGGGTGCGTGATGCGCCCAATGTTGAAGTTTAGTTTGATTTTCGGCTACACGTTCTAAAGTGATTAATTTTTCATCTATCTGTGCCAAAGCCAGCAGAGAATCATAAAAATAAAACACTGGTTCACTGACTAATCCTGCACCAGCCATGAAATAGCGTTTGACTTCAAGTGCATAATTTTCGGCTGATTCTATTTCTGCAAACCAGAAACAAAGCATTAGCTTATATAAAGAGAAAATATATAATCCGTAACCATCATTCGCAGATTGCAACAAGGAAATAAATTCATCTTCTTGTAAGGCTTCTCCAGATAAAATTGTCGGGTTCTCCGTGAAGCCAAGTAAATTTAAAATTGCTTGCCAATAAATGCGGCAATAATTGGCGGTGGTTAATTGGTTAAGCTGCATCAACCCATTGCTGTAAGCGCGAGTTTCTTGTTCCAAATTAATTAAAGACTGACTGCAACAAAAAGCATAAAAGCAAAAATTGTGGGCGTTATGTCCAGCAAATTCTAATTCACCAACTTCTAGTGCTATGCTATAGCCTTCTTGCAATAGTGGTAGGCTTTCTTGGATGTGAGATTTGCGTTGGCGAATATACAGTCCTAAGAGGAGACATACTTGCGGTTTAGCTGCTTTCGCATCTAATTTGGTGGTGAGTTGGAGTGCTAACTGCTCAAACTCTATTGCTGTATCGACATCTTGCAAAAAATTACAAAGCACACTATAGGAGCAATAAATATAACCTGTAGCGGGTGTGTTTCCATACTGAATAGATGTTTTGACTGATAAAGAAACCAGTAAGGGAAACAAAGGAGAACCAGCAAGGTAAGCCACAGACATAATGCTACTAGCGATTTGCACAATTGCCAGTTTTGTGGCATCTGTCATTAAGGGGAGATGAACTAAATCTGCAATTTTTCTGTCGCCAATTAGTTGGTTAATTTCTTGGATTTCTTGTTGAATATCGGCTGGTGTGGGTGTGTCTTTTAAGGTTACGCCCAGTTGTTGCAAAATTGTTTGAGCGATCGCAATGGCTGCGCTAAATTTATTCTGGGAGACAAGAGACTGAATTTTAATCCGGTAAACCTGTATTTTTTCCGGTAAGGATTTTGCCTGCTGAATCACTTGATTCACAAACAGTTCCATAGTGAAAAAATCACCGCAAAGCATAGCCAACTCAGCAGCTAATTCATGAAAAGCCAGAGAGATGTCATATTGCAGTTGCCAAGCTTGGGGACATAACAAAGATAATCCCACCGAGACATACTCCCGCGCCGCTTGATAAGCAGTGGCGGCTTTAGCTTTGCGACAAGCCATCAAATTAAGTTGGGCAAGTTCCTCTTTTTCAGTGACTTGGGTAATTAAATCTACACCCTGATTTAATTGATTGACAATTTCAAAAATTCGCCCTTCCCTCGCGCTGGGAGAAACTTTTTGTAACAGTAGTTTGCCGATGCGGTAATGAGTTTTTTGTTTTTGTTCTAAAGGAATTAATGAATAAGCTGCTTGTTGGATGCGGTCGTGTAAAAATCGATATTGGACTGATATTTGATGATTTTGATGGTCATGGTTGATGATGACTTCATCATTCACATCTCTTTGATAAAACTTATAAATATTATTCGTCGGTAAAATTAACCCTTCCTGTAATGCTTTCCATAAATCTGCCGCCACTTCAATTTCTGATGTCTCCGCCACAATGGCTAAGGTTGTCAAATCAAATTGATTGCCAATATACGCGGCTAACTGTAAGACATATTGCGTTGCTAATGGCAATCTTTGTAACTGAAATGTCATGAAGGTGACTACATCATTTGTCACTGCTTGTTGACTAACTTTTGTGATGTCGCATTCCCAACAGCCCAAGTCATAGTTAAATTGAATCAGTTGATCTTGATGCAGGGCTTTGAGAAACTGTGTGGTAAAAAAGGGATTACCGTGGGTTTTTTGTGCTATCAGTTGTGACAGAGGCCAAGCTAAGTTTTCAGGACATTTCAGGGTATCGGCTACTAATTGATTAACTTGTTCTTGGCTGAGGGGTAATAAGTGTAATTGATGAATTGTTGTGTGTTTTTTTTCAAGTTCAGCCAAAGTTAACATTAATGGATGTATGGGACTGACTTCATGGTCTCGATAAGCACCAATTAATAATAAATGGGTGGTGTCAGTCATTAATAGCTGCATTAATTTGAATGATGCGATATCAGCCCATTGCAAATCATCGAGGAATAATACTAGGGGATGTTCGTTAGTTGTAAAGACTTTGATGAATTTTTGCCAGATGAAATAAAATCGATTTTCGGCGCTTATACCTGAGAGTTCTGGGACTGGTGGTTGTTTACCGAGAATTTGTTCTAGTTCGGGAATGACATTAATGATGACTTGTCCACTGTCGCCAATGGCTGCTAAGATTTTGCTTTGCCATTGCTGAATTTGGGCATCGCTTTCTGTTAATAATTGCCCGATTAAGTCGCGGAATGCTTGGACGAAGGCGCTAAAGGGGATGTTGCGATTAAATTGGTCAAATTTACCTTTAATGAAATAACCATGTTGTTTGACGATGGGTTTATGTACTTCGTTGACGACGGCTGTTTTGCCAATTCCCGAAAAGCCGGAAACTAACATGATTTCTGTGGCGCTTTGACTGACTCTTGTAAATGCTTGTAAGAGGGTATCTATTTCGGCTTCTCTGCCATAGAGTTGATCAGGGATGAGGAAGCGATCGCACAAGTCCCTCTGTCCAATGATAAAATTCTCTATCTCACCTGTTTCTTTGAGTTGACGCAAGCATTTTTCTAAATCATATTTTAATCCCAAGGCGCTTTGATATCTGTCTTCGGCATTTTTCGCCATTAGTTTCATCACAATATCGCATAAAACTTTTGGTATTTCTTCTCTTCTATCTCCTGGATTTTGCTCACTTCGACTTCGCTCACTTCGACTTCGCTCAGTGAGCCTCCTGTTTTCTAGACTAGGTGGCATTTTCGCAATGTGAGAATGTACCAATTCCATTGCATCGTTTGATTGAAATGGTAGTTCTCCTGTAAGTAGTTCGTAAAATGTTACTCCCAAGGAGTAGAAGTCTGTGCGGTAGTCAATACCTCGATTCATTCTTCCTGTTTGTTCTGGGGAAATGTAGGCGAGGGTTCCTTCTAAGATATTTGGGTTAACTAGAGTTTGGCTTTCTCTTGGGAGTAATGTTGCGATGCTAAAGTCGATTAGTTTTACTTGTTTGCTTTCGGGATTTATTAAAATATTGCTGGGTTTAATGTCTTTATGGATGATGCCCTCTTGATAGAGCAAATCAAGTGCATCGCATAGTGAAATTGTGATTTCTAAAAACTCTTGTAGAGATGCTGGGTTTTGTTGCAGTAGCCATTGTTTGAGAGAGATGCCACCAAAATCTTCCATTACCAGCACATAACCGTTTTGATAAGATTCTAGGCTATAGGTTTGAATAATGAGAGGAGAATTGAGATTTTTTGTAATAGTGTACTGATTACAAAATGATAATAGTTCCTGATAGTTTGGGTAAGAATTTTTCAGAAATTTGATGACTACTTTTAATGAGTCAGTTTTTCGATATCCTCGATAAACTATGGTTCTGGAGCCATTGTATAGTTCTTCGGTGAGTGTGTAGTTGGGAAGACTGAGCATACTAATGAGTTACTAAATATACTTGATTATTATTCCCCTACATACATCATATAAAACAGTTCAGAGCAACTTTTTTGCTTTTTGAAGTCCTCTAAGCAATTTTGGGAACACTAAATAACACATTCTCCAGTCTGAACGCAGTTATGATTAGCACTCCAGTCAGTCTTCCCGGATATATAGTCAGCGAACAAATCTATGATGGTTCTAGAACTGTAGTTTACCGGGCAGTCAGAGAAGCTGACAATTTACCTGTAGTCATTAAACTGCTGAAAAACTCTTATCCTAGTTTTAGTGAACTTTTATCTTTTTGCAATCAGTACAGCATCGCCAAAAATCTCAACTCACCGCTAATTATTCAAACCTATAGCTTAGAAGCATACAAAAATGGTTATGCGTTAATCATGGAAGATTTTGGTGGCATTTCTCTTCCAGAATGGAAGGCTAAGAATGGGGAAGAATTTCTGGAGGAGTTTTTAGAAATTGCAATTTCACTGTGCAGAACTTTAGATATTTTATATCACGAGCGGATTATTCATAAAGATATTAAACCGAGCAATATCTTAATTAATCCTGTAACCAAACAAGTTAAATTAATTGATTTTAGCATTGCATCTTTATTACCACGAGAAACACCAGCGATTGTTAATCCTAACGTTTTAGAAGGGACACTTGCTTATATTTCTCCAGAACAAACCGGAAGAATGAATCGCCCAATTGATTACCGGACTGATTTTTATTCTTTAGGTGTGACTTTTTATGAATTACTCACAGGAGAATTACCTTTTCAATCACATGATGCGATGGAGTTGGTACATTGTCATATTGCGAAAATGCCGCCTAGTTTAGAAGGTAGGAGGCTCACTTCTCCTGCGGAGACGCTAACGCGAACGACTTCGCTCAGTGACCAGACTTCGACTTCGCTCAGTGAGCAAAATGGAGGAAGAAGGGCAGAAATACCAAAAGTTTTATGTGATATTGTCATGAAATTGATGGCGAAAAATGCTGAGGATAGGTATCAAAGTGCTTTGGGAATAAAATATGATTTAGAAAAGTGTTTATCTCAACTCCAAGCAACGGGTTTTATTGAACCTTTTGAAATTGGAAAACGGGATATATGCGATCGCTTCATTATTCCTGATAAACTTTATGGTAGACAAGGGGAAGTAGATACTCTCTTACAAGCATTTGAACGAGTCAGCCAAGGCGCAACAGAAATAATGCTGGTTGCGGGGTTATCTGGAATTGGTAAAACGGCAGTTGTGAATGAAGTTCATAAACCAATTGTCAGACAACGCGGTTATTTTATCAAAGGTAAATATGACCAATTTCAACGGAATATTCCCTTGGGTGCTTTTGTGCAAGCATTCCGCGACTTGATAGGTCAAATCTTAACTGAAAGTGATACACAAATTCAACAATGGAAAAATAAAATTTTAGCGGCTGTGGGTGAAAATGGCGGGGTAATTATGGAAGTTATTCCCGAATTAGAAATCATTATTGGTAAACAGCCACCTGCTATAGAATTATCTGGCACAGCAGCACAAAATAGATTTAATTTATTATTTCAAAAGTTTACCCAAGTATTTACCTGTGCTGAACATCCCTTAGTGATATTTTTAGATGATTTGCAATGGGCAGATTCAGCATCATTAAACTTAATCCAGCTTTTAATGACTGATACAGGTTATCTTTTTTTAATTGGGGCGTATCGTAATAATGAAGTCAAGCCAGCAGATCCATTAATGTTGACTTTAAATGAAATTCAAAAAACACAAACCCCAATTAATACTATTTATTTAGCCCCATTAAATCAAATTGAATTAAATCAATTAGTATCAGATACCCTAAAATCACCCGAAGATTTGGTATGGAATCTTTCTGTATTAATCTATCAAAAAACCCAGGGTAATCCATTTTTTGCTACCCAATTTCTGAAATCATTACATCAAGAAAATCTCATTCAATTTGATTTTGCCTTGGGTTGTTGGCAATGTGATATTACTCAAGTCAATCAACTGGCACTTACAGATGATGTTGTGGCTTTCATGGCATGGCAATTACAAAAAATGCCACAATCAACACAAAATATCTTACAATTAGCGGCTTGTATTGGGAATTCTTTTGATTTGGCAACTTTGGCAATTGTTTCTCAGCAGTCAGAGATAGAAACTGCTGCTGATTTGTGGAAAGCATTGCAAGAAGGGTTAATTTTACCCATTAGTGAAGTTTATAAATTTTACCAGGGAATTGAAGGCGATCGCCTGACCCTAGAATCAAGCAATACTAATCAACAATTGGCAAAGTATAAATTTTTGCATGACAGAGTACAGCAAGCCGCCTATTCGCTGATTCCTCAAGAGCGAAAACAAGCAACTCATCTCCAAATCGGGCAATTACTCCAACAAAATTTATCTGACACCGAACAAGAGGAAAAAATATTTGATATTGTTGGACATTTGAATCAAGGCATTCAGTTAATTACTGAACCAAAAGCACAGGAACAATTAGCGCAACTCAATTTAAAAGCAGGAACTAAGGCGAGAAATTCTACAGCATATTCCGCAGCCAGAATATATTTTCAAACTGGACTAGAACTATTACAAGAAAATTGTTGGATTCAGCAGTATGAATTGGCTTTGCATCTTCATGTTGCGGCGGCGGAAGCGAGTTATTTAACTAGTGACTTTGCCAGTATGGAACAAATAGCAAGCATCGTATTGCTATCGGCTCGCAGCATTTTAGATAAAGTTAAAATTTATGAAATTCAAATTGCCGCCCAAGTTTTACAAAGTAATGTGTTAGAGGCGATCGCAGTTGGCAGAACAGCATTAGCGCAATTAGGGGTCGAACTGCCACAAGCACCTGATCCAGCCTTGACTGGTAACATCCTACAAAACCTGAATACTCAACTTGCAGGCAGAAACATTGCAGACTTGCTCAATCTGCCATTAATGACCGATCCCACTACAGAAGCCGCAATCGAAGTGTTGGGAATGCTGTTTTCACCCATCATCCAAGGAATGCCCGGTTTATTACCCTGGTTAAGTTCGATGATGGTGAGTTTATCTCTGCAATCAGGTAATACTGTAGCATCCACAACTGGATATGGTATTCACGGGATGGTGTTGTGTGCATTCTTAGAAGATGCAGTCACAGGCTATGCTTTTGGTCAGTTGGCGATCAATTTACTGGAAAAATTTCAGATCCAAAAGCATAAATCCGTCGTTCTTTCTTTGTTTGGCTGCTTTATTCAACATTACCAAGAGCGATTAGATGCCACAATCCCCCTGTTGTTAACCGCCTACCAAACTGGTATCGAAACCGGAGATTTTTTACACGCTGGTTTTGCTTTGGGTGGTCACAGTGATGGCAGATTTTTCACTGGTGAAGAACTGCATCGTTTTGTTCCAGCGATGGCTGATTATAGTCTGGCATTGGCTCAGGTAAAACAATATTCGGCTCAAGTATATTTGAATTTGGGTAAACAAGCGGCGGAGAACTTAATAGAACCAGTTAGCCAACCAGATTACTTGATTGGTAATACCTACAATGAAACATTGATGCTGACTAAGCACCAGCAAGATAATGACTTCATTGCGATCGCCCAAGCTTATATCTACAAACTGCTACTTGCTTGCTATTTTGCTAATTATACAAATGCACGCAACTATATTGACCAAGCCAAGCCTTGTTTAATGGCAGTATCAGGATCGATTTTTGTACCGATTTTCCATTTTTATGCGGCGCTAACTTATCTAGGACTTGTCCCCAACCAGCCAGAAACAGAACAAGCCGAACTGCTGGCGGTTGCAGCCAGCCACCAAACAGTTCTGCACCAATGGGCTGGTTATGCGCCGATGAACCACTTGCATAAATGGTATTTAGTCGAGGCGGAACGTCATCGAGTTTTGGGTGAAAAATTTGCCGCCAGTGAGTGTTATGACAAAGCGATAAATCTGGCTAAAGAACATCAATTTATCAACGAAGAAGCCCTCGCCCAAGAATTAGCCGCCAAGTTTTATCTGCAATGGGATAAACCGCGCATCGCTGAGGAATACATGATTCAAGCTTATTATGCTTATGCCCATTGGGGTGCAAAAGCCAAAATTGCCGATTTAGAAACACGCTATCCCCAATTACTTGCGCCGATATTACAATCAACTCGTGCGACGATTACAACTAACGAAACTATCCTGGCTTCAGGAATTTTCACCTCTACCAGTTCCCCTACTTCTAGTAGCAATATCTCTGATACCTTCGATTTAAAAGCGATTCTCACAGCTTATCAAACTCTGGCTGGCGAAATTGAACTAGGAAAATTGCTGTCAACATTGCTGGCGATTGTTGTGAAAAATTCTGGGGCTGATAAATGTGTCTTAATGTTATTGCGAGATAAGCGTCTGTTCATCAAAGGCTTGATGACAGAAGGAAAACCACCAGTTGTCTTGCAGAGGATTCCAGTTGAAGACAGTCAAGAAATTCCCCACAAGTTAATTTACAAAGTCAAGCACAACCGCCAAACTGTTGTCCTACGGGATGCAGTCGCAGATTATACCTTAGCCAACGACCCATATATTGTTCGACAACAGCCCAAGAGTATCTTGTGTAGTCCAATTTTGCATCAAGGTAAATTGCTGGGGATTTTATATCTAGAAAATAATTTAGCAACAGGAGCCTTCACTAGCGATCGCGTCGAACTGTTGAATTTACTCTGTACGCAAGCGGCGATTTCGCTAGAAAATGCCCGACTTTATGAGCGAGAACAAGAAAAATCCCATTCCTTACAAATTTCCCTGGCACAATTACAACAAACTGAAGCGTCTCTGGCTCAAGAACGAGAATTTTTAAATATCATCATTGATAATATTACAGATGGAATTGTTGTTTGTGATGCTAACGGCACATTGACCTTATTTAACAAAGCAACTTATGAATTTCATGGCTTACCAATAGCATCATTACCCCCTGAACAATGGGCAGAACATTTTGACCTTTATCAGCCTGATGGGCAAACACCATTATCAACCCATGAAATTCCTTTACTTCGTGCGTTGCAAGGGGAAAAAATCGAAAACGTCGAGATGGTAATTGCTCCCAAAAATGGTATACCGAGAATTTTGTTAGCTAGTGGTCAAGCAATCTTTGATGCTTGGGGTAATAAAATTGGTGCGGTAGTTGTTATGCGAGATATTAATGAGCGTAAACAAGCTGAACTGGCTTTACAACAAAAATCATTAGATTTACAAAAAGCTCTCCAAGACTTACAAACAGCACAATTGCAAATCATCCAAAGTGAAAAAATGTCGGCGTTGGGTAATTTAGTTGCTGGCGTGGCGCATGAAATGAATAATCCTTTAGGCTTTATTTCTGCAACTCTCAAACAAACTAAACCAAATTTGGGAGATATCATAGAACATTTAAAACTCTATCAAGTAAATCTAGAAAATCCTAGTACTGAAATTCAAGACCATGCCGAAGAAATTGACTTGGATTATCTGTTAGAAGATTTACCAAAAACTCTAGATGCCATGATGATTGCTTGCGACAGATTAAAAAATATTAGCACCAGTCTGCGGACTTTCTCGCGTGCTGATAAAGATTACAAAGTCCAATTCAATCTTCATCATGGCATTGATAGCACCATCTTAATTCTCAAACATCGCCTCAAAGCAAATGAACAACGTCCAGCGATCGAAGTTATCACTGATTACGGCGATTTGCCCCAGATAGAATGTTTTCCTGGACAGTTAAATCAGGTATTTATGAATATTCTCGCTAATGCAATTGATGCTTTAGAAGAAGTAAATACAGGTAGAAGCTTTACAGAAATCAAAGCTGATACCAACCAAATCAAAATTACAACATTGCTTGTAGAGAAATCTGTCAAAATCTCAATTGCTGATAACGGTAAAGGTATGAGCGAAGAAATTAAACAAAAAATATTCGACCATTTATTTACTACGAAAGGAGTTGGTAAAGGTACCGGATTAGGATTAGCCATTGCCCAGCAAATCGTTGAAGAAGTCCACGGTGGTAAGTTAAGTTGTCACTCTGTTTTAGGACAAGGTACAGAATTTGTGATTGAAATTCCAGCGTGAGATTGATGGAGCAAGGTAAAAGTAAAAAGTTAAAAGGCAAAACTCTTCTTCTCCTTCTCCTTTCTCCCTGCTCCCTGCTCCCTGCGGTCTTTATAATAAGTCTTTTACCGTACACAATATAACTTAAGCTATGGGTAGAGAAATTATAAATTCAGTTCCTTCACCAACAACAGAATTAACGTTGATTTTACCGCCGTGTTTTTCTTCAATAATTTGAAGGGCGATCGCCAATCCTAAACCTGTACCTTTACCCACAGATTTGGTAGTAAATAAATGGTCAAATATTTTTTGTTTGATGTCTTCACTCATGCCCTTACCATTATCAGCAATGGAAATATTGACATATTTATCTACTATTGCCGTTGTAATTGTAATGCAATTAGGATGAGCTTGAATTTCGGCAAATTTTTTACCAATACTTGCTTCTTCTAAAGCATCAATCGCATTAGCCAGGATATTCATAAATACCTGGTTTAATTGCCCAGGAAAACAGTTGACTTGCGGTAAATCACCATAATTAGTGATGACTTCAATGGCTGGACGTTGGTTATTAGCTTTGAGGCGATGCTTGAGAATTAAAATTGTGCTATCAATACCTTCATGTAAATTAAATTTTACTTGATAATTTTGATCAGCGCGGGAAAATGTCCGCAGGCTAGTGCTAATATTCTTTAAGCGATCGCAGGCAATCACCATTGCATCTATAATTTTAGGTAAATCTTCTAAACTATATTCCAAGTCAATTATTTCAGCATGTTTAAAAATCTCTGGATTTGCATCGGGGAAGCTATCTTGATATAACTTCAAGTGGTTAAATATATCTGCAAGAATTGGTTTAACTTGTTTGAGGCTGGCAACAATAAAACCCAAAGGATTATTCATTTCATGGGCGACTCCCGCGACTAAATTACCCAACGCTGACATTTTTTCACTTTGGACGATTTGTATTTGAGCTTGTTGCAAATTAGAGAGTGCTTGTTTTAATTCCTGAGATTTTTGTTTGAGTGCGATTTCTGCAAGTTTGCGATCGCTCACATCAATTACCACCCCATCCCAGATAATTGCGCCGTCGGCTTGCAGTTCGGGACGCGCATTTACTTGAATCCATTTCACTGTTCCCGAAGGTAAAATAATTCGCCACTCTTGCTCAAACGGTGTTAAATTTTGGGCAGATTCAGCAATTGCCTGGGCAATAAATGGGTCATCTTCAGGATGGTGTAGAGTGTAAAGGGCTTGTCTACCTGCCATCACCTCTTCTGGATCTACGCCATACAGTTCATAACAACCAGAACTAATATAAGGAACAGAAACCGCACCATCAGGCGCAAGCCGGAACTTATAAACCACACCAGGAATGTTATCTGCAAGATTGCGAAATTGAGCTTGGCTGGCTTGCTGTTGTGCTAAAGATTGTTCTAATTGTAGAGCATAGTTTTGAGCATCTCGATACAACCGGGCATTTTCTAAAGCAATCGCCGCTTGAGTGCAGAGTAAGTTGATAATTTCGATGCGATCGCGAGTAAAGACTTCGCTGGTTAAACTATTTTCTAAATACAATACACCAATTAATTTACCCTGATTAATAATCGGATGACAAACAATACTCTTGGGTGAATGTTGCTGAATATAACTATCTGTCACCCAGGTATTTTCTTTAGTGATGTTGTGAATAATAATTGGTTGCAGGGTGTGTTTAGCTGCATAAATCATTTTAATGGGGACATCATCACTGCTGTCGAGAGCATGGGGTGAGAAAATAGAAGTCTCGACATCCTCAATGGTTGCTATAGATGCCACAACCCAATCGGGATTTTCTGACAATACCAATGCTATTTTCTGTGCTCCAGAATTTTGCAATAACACTTGCATTAAATTTGTAATCAATTCCTCAAGTTTGATTGCACTTAATAACACCCTTGAAGCCTTGAGAATAGCGCCGAAATCTAGACTGTCAGAAAAGTTGCTGCTATGAGAAGTAGAAGTTTGCTGAGTATATGTAGCAATAGTAGCGTTGCTGATGGTTTCTTGCAGATTCAGGTTAAGTCTTCGCTGTTGCAGAATATGTTGCAGCAGGTGGGGATATTTTTGTTCTAAATCGTCTGTTTTGGCTTTGGCACCCCAATGAGCATAGCAGTAATATGCTTGCTGTAGATATGCTTGGGCGACTGTTTCCTTACCCCAATCAAGATAAAATTTTGCCGCCAATTCATTCGCTAAGGCTTCTTCTTGAAGATAGCCATTTGCTTTTGCGCCGGCAATAGCGCGATCGTATAATTCCATCGCCTCCAGTTTTTGATCTAATACTCGATGCTGTTCGGCTTGAATTAAGTCATACTTATGTTGAAAATTCATTGGTGCAGGCAACGCCCTTTTCCGCAGCATTTCTTGATTAGCTGCGATAATTTCAGCATTACCTGATGTCGCTAACAGTGCCAGTGATTCATAAAAATACAACAGAGTTACACTGAATGTCCCAGCCCCGCCTCCTAAAAATTGTTTAGCCTGTTGGGCTACATCTACAGCTTGAGAATATTCTCCAAACAGGAAACACAAATACACTTTGTTTGTTAACAAAAACCACAATCCTGAGTTATCACCAAGTTGATGCAGTATTGTCAACATACTTGCTTCGTCCATTGCTTCCCCAGTCAAAACAACAGGATTAGCCGCATTTCCTAAGAGATTTAACACTGTTTGTTCATAGGTTTTGATAAAATTTAAAGCTGTTTGCTGATGAATTTGTTGGATACCTTGACTGTATGTATTGATATTTTGAATTAGTTCGTTTAAAGGCTGCCCAGTAAAATAAGAGTTGGCACAATAAGTAAACCCAGCAAAACCCGCAAATACCAAGTCTCCTACTTCTAGACTGCGGTTGTATCCTTCTTGTAAGGGTGCAAGAGTTTGTTGGAGATGATGAGTGCAGAATTTAATAGAAAAATTGACAAGAACGAGTGTACGTCCATAAAACTCTTGTTCATGTAATTGTTCACAGAGGTTGAGTGCTAGTTGTCCAAACTCATAACCTGTGGAAAAGTCTTCCAGTACCCCACACAACAACAGCCCATAACCAACATAGCCACTTACAGAAGTATTAGCATTACCATACTGGAGTGATAATTCTAGTTGTTTCAAAGTCACCAGAGGAAATAACTCTGGCTGACAAGCATAGGTAGCAGCCCCAACCTCAACTAAAATCCGCATAGCAGCTAAGGCTATTGCATCAGTCATCGGTGGAAGAGTTAGTAACTCAGCCGCCGATCGCCCATTTAGTTGCAGGGCGATCGCTTGAAAAGCGGCGGGAATTTCTGCTGGTGCAGGTTGTTTCGGCAAATCAATGCCTAAATTATTCAGTAAATCTAATGCCATTTCAATGGCAAACACAAATTGACCTTGATTGGTGTAAGCTTCGAGTTTAACTTCGGTAATTTTGACAGTATCAGTGAGGGTTTGTGCATTTAGTTGAATTTCTTGGGCATAACCCTCCATTGCTGTAATATTACCTGATAAATAAGCTGATTCCGCCGCTAAATTATATAGATTGAGAGTTAATAAATACTGGTCATTCCAGGCAGATTCATTTAATAATTCTAAGCCACTCCTGGCATAATCCAAAGCACTAGTATAAGCTGTGGCAAGGAGGGCTTTTTGACTAGCTTTGAGGTTACATTTTGCTAGTAAAATTTTTTCATTTACGTCAGTAATTAAACTCTGTCCTAAATTAAGCTGCCCAACAATTGCAAAAATGCTTTCTTCCTGCTGCTCATCAGCAATATCTTGGAGTAAGAGTCTGCCAATTTGTAAATGAGTGGCTTGCTTTTGTTCATCAGGAATTAATGAATATGCCGCTTGCTGAACGCGGTCATGGAGAAATTTATAAGTAACAGATTGAGAATTTTGTGCAGTGGAATTTTGATTATCTGTACCTACAAAAAATTTGTAAACTTCACTTTGGGGTAAGATTAATCCTGCTTGTAAGGCTTCCCACAAATCCGCTGCCGCCTCTCGGTCTGATTTTTGACAAACAATTGCTAAGGTTTTTAAATCGAATTGATTGCCGATACAAGCAGCTAGTTGCAATATTTCTTGTGTAGATGCTGGCAGTTTTTGTAACTGCATCGCCATAAATTCGACCACATCATCAGTTAGCGATCGCTGGCTAATTTGAGTAATATAACATTGCCATAAACCTTGATTAAAATCAAAGTAAATTAGTCCATCTTGGTGTAAAGCTTTGAGAAATTGCGTACTAAAAAATGGATTACCTTGAGTTTTTTGATATATCAGATGAGCCAGTGGTAAAGATAATTCTGCTGTACAACCTAATGTATCAGCCACTAACTGATTGAAATTTGCTTCGCTGAGAGGTTGTAAGTTAATTGGATTAATTCTGGAATTACTTTTGTGAATTTCCTCTAATGTCAACATTAAAGGATGTCCAGGAAATACTTCATTATCTCGATAAGCCCCAATTAATAGTAGAAAACTACTATCGACTTCACTCATTAAGAGTTTAATTAGCTGTAAAGAAGCTAAATCAGCCCATTGTAAATCATCTAAAAAGATTACTAAAGGATGTTCTTGAGTTGCAAATATTTGAATGAATTTTTGTAATAATAAATTAAAGCGATATTGCGCCGCCGTCCCAGATAATTCTTGTATAGGTGGTTGTTGACCAATAATTTTGGCTAATTCGGGAATCACATCCACAATTACTTGACCATTTTCGCCTAACGCTTGGAGAATTTTAGCTTGCCATGTTTGTAATTGTTGGTCAGTTTCAGTTAATAACTGCCGCATTAAATCGCTGAGTGCTTGCACAAAAGCCGAAAAAGGAATATTGCGGTTAAATTGGTCAAATTTACCTTTAATAAAATAACTACGTTGTCTAACAATTGGTTTATGCACTTCGTTGACAACGGCTGTTTTACCAATACCAGAGAAACCAGCAACCAAGACTAATTCACTGCGAAAACGAGATGAGTCTTGCACTGTAGCTACTCGCTCAAATGCTGCTAGAATTTGCTCAACTTCCTTTTCTCGGCCGTATAATTTTTCAGGGATGATGAAGCGATCGCAAATATCCCACTCAGCAATTTCAAAGTTGACAATTGTCCCAGTTGCTTGCAAATGCGACAAGCAAATTTCTAAATCATGTTTTAATCCTAAAGCACTCTGATAGCGGTCTTCGGCATTTTTCGCCATCAGTTTCATCACAATATCGCCTAAAACTTTTGGTATCTCTTCTCTTCTACCTTCTAGACTAGTCGGCATTTTCGCAATATGACAATGCACCAACTCCATTGGATCTTCACTGTTGAAAGGTAATTCTCCGGTTAACAGTTCAAAAAATGTCACTCCTAAAGCATAAAAATCACTGCGATAATCAATTCCGCGATTCATTCTGCCAGTTTGTTCTGGAGATAAATAAGCCAGAGTTCCTTCTAAAATATTCGGGCTAATCAGTGTTTGAGTTTCTTTAGGTAACAGCGAAGCAATGCTAAAATCGATAAGTTTAATTTCGTGGGTTTGGGGATTAATTAATATATTGGCTGGCTTAATATCTTTGTGAATTACCCGATTTTGATACAGGTAATGAAGAATATCACACATTTGCAGAGCAATAATTAAAAACTCCAGCAATGTTAATCTTTGATTATTCAAATATTCTCGTAATGACAAGCCTCCAAAATCTTCCATCACGAAGGCATAGCTATTTCGATATGTGTCTAAACTTAAAGGACGAACAATCCCAGAAAAATCAAGTTCTTTCGTGATGGTGTACTGATTTTGAAATTGCAAAAGTTCGCTAAAACTGGGAAACTCTCGATTGAGTAATTTAATTACTACAGGTTGGTCGTCTACTGTGCGAATACCTCGGTAAACTACTGTTCTAGAACCAGAATAAATTTGTTCTATCAGTTGGTAGCCAGGAATTTTTGCTGTTATATCCACAGGTGTATTCATTTCCACATACCTCAGTACATAATTGGCATAGCAGACATTAACAAATTTATTATTCCCTTAGTTTAATTATTGTGAACAGTAAGATTTTTCTCAGTAGATCGTTGCAATTTTAAAGATAACTAGTAAAGCCTACGATTGGCATTTTGTTATCAAACAGAATTCAGCAGTCAGGAGTCAGAATCCAGAATTAAATTCTGTGGTCAGCCGCGCATGGATGACTTTAGGAATCCGCTTTGATTGTTGAAATTATCTGTAAAAGCTGGGAGTGGGGAATCGGGAGTCGGGAGTAGAAAAGATCATTTTGTGGGTGTGCTGATTGTTTTCAGAAATCAAATATGATTCCTATATAGCAATCCTGTCTGAGTTGTGAAAAAATATTCTTTTTAACGTAGACGCGAAGCGGCTTCCCGTTCGCCGTCAGGCGTTCCCGAAAGGTAGGGTACCGCAAAGGACGCAAAGAAGGAGAGGAAGGGAAAGAAAAGGAATTTCACAAATAATTTAGGATTGCTATAGGTTAAAGATCCCAGAAAATAGAAGATTTTGCACTCTACAATCATCGGTGAGTCTGAATCTCCTCCTGATTGATTCTGACTCCTGAATTCTTCAATGGGAGACTAAATTCTAACTCCTCACTCCTGAATTATGGGGGATATTAGCATCTAAAAAGGGTAATATAGCTTGTGCAACTTCGGCTGCATATTCTTCAGACATTCCTAATGTGCCAGGTAGAGTTAATGATTGAATTTTTGGAATTGCGGCCATTGCAGTCATTTCTTGTTTGGAATAGGGAGGGGCTTGTGCTGCTAAAATTAACAGCACAGGCACAGGTGAAGATTGCAGTAATGTGAGAAATTCTTGGCGATCGCGCACTGGATCAAGTCCACCTGTCACAAAGGCCGCTGGGGCAAATCGCGCCCCTGGTTGTCGAGTAATTTGCTGTTTCTGCTCAATAAACTCTGTTGTGAGGTGTGATTTATCTGCATAAACATGCCTACCATACATCAGCCGCAAAAAGCCTTTGGTTGTATTTCCTTGATAAAGTCCTTGACCAATCACGGGAAATCTGACCAGTTGTCGGACTGCTGTTGCTAGTGGTTTGGGTACGCCCATTGTTGGTAAAGGGCCACGCCAAGTAGGCGCAACTAAAATTATGCTAGAGCAAGTCTGGGGTTGTTGTTGAGCCAGTTGCAAGGCATAGCCAGCCGTATGACCAGCCGCAATGATCGCCACTGGTTCCGAGAAAGTTTGTTGGACAAAGGCCTGAAGCATCTGCTGTAACAGCGTCGGTTGATAATCTAAAGCAGGGCGTTCAGATTCACCAAATCCCAACCAATCGAGTGTTACTGCTTGATAGCAATGGGCAATTCTCTCAGCAATTCCTTGCATTTCCCCACGGCTAGAAACCGTACTAAAAGCAGGTAACAGCAATACAGGTTTACCCTGACCGACTGTATCGTAAGCGATCGCATAACGCTTTTGCTGCCACTCAAATGAAAATTGATGCTTTGTTTTCACAGCCATCTTAAACCCATCCAGCTTGTATCCATTTAACTTTAATGTAGAGCTGGAACAAGACTGATTTACAAAGGTTGTTTGTTAAGAAGGGTTTAGGGGTGTGAGGGTGAAGGGTTTTGAATACATACACCCCTTCACCCCTATACCCATTCACCCTTTCTTTCTTCAATCAGCTAAAGGTAAAACTAAACGACTAACTACCCGATAATCTGGTAACTGATAAAAATCTAGGGTTCCGCCTAACTGTTGTGTGAGTTGTTGACAAATTAGCAGGTGTAAAGCTGGTGGTTGGTTGAGGTAAGAACGGGCTAGTATATCTTTGGGTATTTGATGTTGTAGTGCTGCTAACAAAGGCGGTTCAATCATTCCATGATCTGTAATTGAGATTTCTAGCAATTTTTCTTCTAAGCGACGACACCAAATATCAATTCTGCCGCCACTTTGAGAACGGTTACAAGCGACAATCAATAATTCATATAGTACTAATTCAAATTTAACGATATCGCCTGTAATTGCTAAGGATGAGGGATAACTGGAAGATTGCAATCCTTTGAGGAAGATTCCACTATTACCGGAATCTGTATCGGTGGCGGATTGTCCTAAACCATGCACTCCTGCCCAAAGTTTACGTTGCTTGAGTAAATTATCCACTCGTTCGAGCGATCGCTTCAACAAACTGGCTATGGGCATAGTTTCAGAACTCTGATGCAATTGCCATTGCTCTAGTTTAACTAAGGCTGTCATGGCGGCGGTGTTATGGTCTAATTGCCGCAGTAAGAGTTTATAACGTGTCTGTGTCAGTTCATTACTGGGAATACCCAAGTCTTCAATTTGGCTGAATAACTGTGTGGCAGTGCGTTGAATTTCTTCGAGGCGACGATGTTTGTACCAGTTGAGTTGGCGCAATTCTTGGTTCGAGGACTCCAGCAATTTGGTAACTTGTTGTTGACGACGCGACCATGCTAATTGTGTCACCAAAGTCTCTGTAGCATTTAGACTTTGTTCTGTCCAATAACGTTCGCGGTAATCGGCAACTAATACTACACCTGTGGGTGCATAATCAGGACTAGTGCGGAGTGCGATCGCTAAAACTTGACCAATGTTTTGTCCATTTAACCATTTTCTGGTTTCTGCTGGTAAATCATCAGCATACACACATACATAATCATCTTTGGCTAATGCCCACTGAATTATCGCTTCTGTGTGAATGGGAACTGGTTGATCGGTCACAACCGCAAATCGACTATCATGAATCACACTCGGAATAATTTCTGCAAAGTTATCCCCCGGCGACCAAGATAACAACACTGCTAACGGAGAATGGAGAACAGTGGCGATTTGTTCTATGGCGGTGCGTTCTAGACGTTCTACACCCGACTCAGTTGTGTCATTTTGGGTTTTTTCGAGAATACGTAAGCATCGCTGAATACTATGGAGAATTTTTTGCTGTTGTTCAACTTCCGCATTTAATTGCCACTGGCGGACAATTACGCCAATTTGTTGACTGACAGCCCACAATAATTCTTTGTCTAAGCTTGCCCAACCCCGATTTGTTTCGTGGGCAATCACTAACAGGGCATTTGGTGTATGCTCTTGAGCGCAGTTACAAACCAACAGCGATCGCATTCCATGTTCTAATAACAAAGGTCGCCAGTTAAAAAACCGCAAATCTTCTTCTACTTTCTGCACTTCTACGGCTGTGGTAGCGGACTTCAACATCTGCTCATCCATATCTTTGAGCGTATTGAAGCTAACTGTCAGGGGACGACGATTTTGGGGTTGGGTTTGAAAAATAATTTGATAACTATTTAAATCAGGGTTGTATTGTAAAAGTAAAAAACGAGTGGCAGCAAAGCGCGTTAAAACTTTAGTGGCACAGGTGCGTAAAGTTGCTTGCAAGTCATCTTCGTGATAAATTGCTTGGGCAACTTGGCTCGTTAATTGGGCATCTTCTTGAATTTGCTTGATAGTAGTATCCATAGTTTCGCTAGGCGCAACTAAAGAAACTAACCCAGCCGCACTTTGAACAAAGTTTTTATCTGCTTCTGTCCAAATGCGTGGTTCATTAGCTTCTACCGCCAGAAAACCCAATAGTTCTTTTTGCCACATAATCGGCGCGGCTAAAAGCGATCGCACCTGCAAACGTTCCAACACTTTGGCAGTAAAATGACTTTTTAAAGAACTGCGCTCATCACCAATCAAAACAATTTGATTCACCGACAAAGCATAATAAAATTCACTTAAATCCTGGACTGTCATCCCCGCCGCTAGTTGCTGTTGGCTGTTATTCCGACCAATATTAGCCAGTTGATTACTCATCCGACACCAAAAATAACGCCCTTGGCGCTCAAACCAGTAAATATTTGTCCGGCTAGGCGCAACAAATTGATGTGTTGTTTGAACAACTGCTTTCAGCTTTTGGTCTATATTATTGAGAGTACGTAAGTTTTCTAATAAGTGTAATATCGGCTGATCAAGATGCTTTGTTTGCTGTTGCTGTAAATTCAATTCTTGTTGATAAAGCACTGCTCCCAGTTCGCCCAACACCATTAACAAACGAGCTTTGGCATCCCCTGGTAACAAATATCCCCAACGTTCCGAACCAAATAATAATAAACCTAAAAAACGGTCTCGATAGCGAATCGGTAAAACAATCGTTCCCTGAATATTAAATTTTTTCCCAATTTCTTGCCATTCAGCTGCGCGAGGTTCCAGCCGCAAATCAGCCACACCCAAGGGACGCTGTTCAATGACTACTTGTTCTAAAAGTCCGCCGGGAGTAAGTGTCACCTGTTTGCGTAAAAACTTAGTATCACCATCAGGCGCAACCCCACCTTTACCAACTAATGTATGTTTTGGTAAGTCATATAAAGCAATCCAAACCAAGTTGTAGTCAAACTGCTCTTGAATATAAGCAATCGTAGTATCAATCAGAACATCAACATTATCCTCTTCCCTTAAGGTTTGGAGGACACGTCCCAAAGCAATGATTGTATGTTCAGCTGCTATCGGTCTTTGTGGCTGCCCCATTGGATTTTTAGTTGACATCGCTCTTTAATATATAAGATGCCCAGAAAAGCAACCTAATACCATTTTGGATTTTAAATTTTAGATGTTGGATTCAAAAAGTACTGAGTCCAAAATTCTCCTCCTGCTCCCTTGTCTCCCTTGTCCCCTCTTCCCTCCCTTATCCCCCACTCCCAACTCCCCACTCCCTAACTTCCCCACATGGATATTTACCAAATTGCCCTTCGTCCCCTACTGTTTAACCTGCTGAAAACAGATGCAGAGTGGTTACATAAGCAGGCTATTCGCAGTCTAGATTGGTTATCGCAAAATCATCATGCTCCTGCTAGTTTAATCAATCAAACTTTACAGCAGTCTTTTTGTCTGTGCGATCGCCGTCTGGAACAAAATTTGTTTGGGCTAAATTTTCCCAACCCCTTGGGTTTAGCCGCCGGTTTTGATAAAGATGGGGTAGGCGCAAAAATTTGGTCTAACTTTGGTTTTGGCTTCGCTGAGTTGGGAACTGTGACTTTTCACCCCCAACCAGGAAATCCCCAACCAAGGTTATTTCGCCTACCTTTAGATCAAGCTGTCCTGAACCGGATGGGTTTTAATAATCAAGGTGCAGAAATTATGGCTGCTAGGTTAGCAGCACAAAAAGATTTCACTCATACAATACCCATCGGCATAAATTTAGGTAAATCGAAAATCACCCCGTTAGAAGCCGCCGCCGCAGACTACCTCAACAGTTTCCGCTTACTCAAAGAATTAGGCGATTATTTTGTGGTGAATGTCTCTTCACCCAATACACCAGGATTGCGATCGCTCCAAGATGCCGCTATGCTCAGTTCTATCTTGGACGTACTACAAACAGAAAACAATACACACAAACCAATATTTGTCAAGATAGCACCTGATTTAGAATGGGAAGCGATCGCCGACATTATTAGCTTGGCTAAAACCTACCAATTAGCAGGAATCATTGCCACAAACACCACAATCAGCCGTGATGGCTTGAAAACCCAGCTAATTCACCCAACTGGGAAACCCCCGCGAGATGAAGCTGGCGGAATTAGTGGTGCGCCATTGCGCGATCGCTCCACAGAAATTATCAAGTTTATTTGGCAGCAAACCCAAGGGCAAATTCCCATTATCGGGGTTGGTGGCATATTTTCCGCAGAAGACGCTTGGGAAAAAATCACTGCGGGAGCCAGCCTCATTCAAGTTTATACAGGCTGGATTTATGAAGGCCCCTTGATGGTGCGCCGAATTTTAACTGGTTTGCTGACCAAGTTAGAGCAGAATAAATTAAACTCCATCACAGAAGCGATCGGATTAAAAGTTTGAAGTATTCAGAGTCAGAACTCAGGAGTCAGAATAAATTTTTGATTCTGGATTCTGACTCCTGATTGGATTTCACCCCTAATCATTCATGACTCTTCTAAAGGAAAGAACTCTTTTGTTTTTTCCGAGAAACTCCAAGCAATACCATCAGGATCACGGCTGCGAGTCCATTCGGGAAAATCTGGATCATTACGCCGTTTGTAGACAGTGCTGGAATAAACATTCAACCGTTTCGCTAATTCCGATTGAATCAGTGAACCGAAAACTAACTGTTTTGCTAAATTGGGTTTAACTTCTGTATGAGTTGCTGGCGCTGCTAATTCAACTTCTGGTTCTGCTAATAGTGTTTGAGTTGCTGGCGGTGCTAAAAGCGATCGCGCAGCCGTTGTTACAGGTTGAGCAGACAAAGTTTTGACAGGCTCGCTACTGTCAAGAATATTACCCAAAATACTGGCAGTAATAAAGTAATAAACTTCATTGCCTGAACCAGCATTGACTATACTTGCACCAAACTCTGAAGCTTTGCCATCCAGGTAGCGTTTTGCTGTTGGGCCAGGAAAACTACCCCGCATTGCCAAGTCCATTGGTGTAATTTTGCCCTGGTTTTCCCGAACTAACTGATGGAAAACCGGGTTAACTCGCTGACACCATTGTTGCCATTGATATTGTTGCCAGATATTGAAACCAATAATCAAAACAACCAGCGCCAGCAAAAATCTCCAGGTAGAAACCAGGAAAATTATTAAAAACGATATTGGCAAAAGTAGAACGAGAAAACCTTTCCCGCCACTTTCCATTGTTTTTTCACTCATGCCGATTTTTGCCAAGCGAATTTTTTGGGAAATAATATATTATATTGGCAAAAATTGGGACTGGTTTTTGTATCTTTTGGCAAAATCACGGAAAAAAGCAGGTGTGCGATCGCTAACTTGCCTCATCTAAAACCCAAACAACCCAAATTTTCGGCAAAAATAGGCAAAATTTTTTTTCCTGATAAAAAAACTCAGCAAAAACAAAAACTTTACATAAACATTAAGAAGTATTTCATCTTATATTCAACAAATCTCAGCGCACTTGACGTTAAAAATATTTATCTCTCACTGGCTCAACCTATTGACGTTTAAAATTACATATACTACATTAATACTACAAGTTGATATTCCCAAAGGAGTTAGCCAAAAACTGTAGCGGATAGCTCAAATACCAGAGCGCCCCCCTTGCCTGCAAAGGCCGACACATCAAGGGTTATCGCAAATAACTTAAACATCCTTGAGACAAAATTCTGGAGGTGCAGGTGAAAACCCTGCTCCGCTACACCCAACAAAGTGCTGAGTTCTGAGTAAAAAATAATTCTTATGTGGCAGGTAGCTCAATGGTAGAGCGCCAAAAACATCTTTGTTCACTCCTTGCCTGCAAAGGCCGAAGAATGAGGGTTATCGACTCATAATCGGGAGGGCTGTAGGTTCGATTCCTACCCTGCCACACCAAACCTAATTTTAGATTTAATCCAAAATCTCAAATCCAAAATTTTTCATGTGGCAGGTAGCTCAGTAGGTAGAGCGCCTAAACATCCTTATTCACCCCTTGCCTGCAAAGGCCGAAGAATGAGGGTTATCGCCTTCCACGCGGGATGTCGCAGGTACCCTACCCTTCGGGAACGCCTGACGGCGAACGGGAAGCCGCTACCGCGTCTACAAATCCTGCCCTGCCACCTTTCATTTTTGCCCGCAAGGGCCGGGAGATGAAACCATGAACTACAACTTCTTTACCAGAAACAAAATCAGCACCCCACAAACTCAACCCATCCCCGGACGGGAAGCCGAGATGATTCAAGGACGTTCCGGTGGCTGGATGTTTGATGCTGGCTTATGGAAGATGCTGCGGCGCTGTCTGTTAGTTGGGACAGCCCAAAGCACCTACTATGCTGGTAAACAAGAATTAACTGAAGACTTTGTAGCGGTTGTCAACCAAGCTGTTGCCGAAAATCCCAGCCGTGTTGCGGAAGAAATTCTCTATGCCAGCGATGGACGAGCTATCAATAACAGCGCACCTATCCTGGCTTTGGTCTTGCTGTCGATGGGTGAAACAAAAGAAGCCAAACAAGCCTTTGCTGAAATCTTTCCCCAAGTTGTCCGCACAGGTAGCCACTTCTACGAATGGTTGAACTACACCAAATCTCTGCGGGGCTTTGGTAAAGTTGTCCGGGAAGCAGGTAAAACTTGGCTATCAAGAGAAGATGTCAAAGGTTTGGCTTATCAACTCTTGAAATATCAACAACGCCAAGGCTTCACCCACCGCGATGCTTTGCGGTTATTCCACGTCAAACCACCTACAGAAAATCACCGTCAATTATTTGAATGGGTTGTCAGAGGTTGGGAGGAATTACCAACAGAGATACCCTCACAAGCTTTGGCGCAGATTTGGTGGTATGAATGGCTAAAGCGCAACCCTGGACAAACTCACGAAGCCATTTTGCAAGGACGCTTAACCCACGAAATGGCTGCACCCGTCGGCAATATGGACAAAGCTGCTTGGCAGTTGCTATTTCAAGAGATGCCCATCGGTGCAATGTTACGAAACCTCGGTTCACTAACTGAACTAGGCGTATTACGTGCTGACGAAAGTACCAACTTGCTACGGGTTGAAGGAGTTCTCAACAATAAAGAACATCTGCGTAAAGGTCGCATTCACCCAATCGATATTTTGAAAGCCCTCAAAACTTACGAGTCTGGGGGAAGACTAGGACGCAGTAAGAAAACTTGGACTCCCGTTCCTCGCATCGTAGACATCTTAGAGAAAGCCGTTGAGTTGTCTTTTGATGTCGTAGAACCCACAGGCAAAGTTTTCATGCACGCTGTAGACGTTTCCGGTTCGATGGGTAGCTTAGTTGCAGACATGGGACTAAGTTGCTGTGAAATAGCCACCACAATGGCACTCGTCACAGCCAAAGCCGAGAAAAACTACATGATTCGCGGCTTTGCTAATGAATTTCGGAACTTAGATATCACTGCTAAAGATAGTTTTAGTTCGGCGGTGCGTAAAGCCAGCAATCAAAACTTCGGTGGTACAGATGCCTCTGTAGCTTACGACTGGATGATGAAAAATAAGTTCAAAGCCGATGTAGTCTGCTTCTGGACTGACTCAGAAAGCTGGGCTGGTTACAAGCATCCTAGCCAAGCCTTGAAGGAGTATCGCAAAAAAATCAATCCCAATGTCAAGGCTGTATACGTCACTCTGACACCATACCGCATCACCTTGGTAGATCCCCAAGATCCACTTTCTTGGGATTTAGCAGGATTTGACCCTGGTACACCTCGCATCATCCAAATGTTAGCGACAGGTGAGTTGTAAAAATTGTGAAGTATGAAGTATAAAATTTCATACTTCATACTTCTCGGCGGGTTATCCCTTGTTCACAACTTGCCCTTTGGGACGAAGAATTTAGGGTTATCGGTTAACGTCTCCACCATCTCCGGGGACTAGCGGGTTCAATTCCCGCACCCGCCTTTATACTTGTTTCAATTAAATATTACCCCTATAGGTCTTTGCTAAAATACTCTTAAAAGCAACAATTAGCATAGGATGTCAGCGAAAGATAAATTTCATGATGCAGTTAAAATAGCCCTGCAAAAAGACGGGTGGCTAATTACACATGATCCTCTCCGCATTCGGATTAGTTCTACAACTAAACTATATATAGACTTGGGAGCAGAAAAACTGGTTGCAGCTGAACGCAATGGGCAGAAAATTGCAGTTGAAGTCAAAAGTTTTTTGGGTGCTTCTGCGATGGCTGAATTCCATTTAGCTATAGGGCAGTATATTAACTACCGTTATGCTTTAACTGACTTTGGCTATGAACAAGTTTTATACTTAGCGGTACCGTGGCTCATTTATGATGAGTTTTTGACACAGCCATTTGTGCAGGCAGTCATTCAACGTAGTCAAGTCAATTTATTGATTTTTGATGACGAAAAAGAAGAGGTTGTGCTATGGCAAAGCTAGATATCTATCGAGAGTATATCCAAAGATTACTCAAAGAATATGCAGCGCGAGATTTAGGGGAAGATAATGTAGACGTACAACTGATTTTTGATACTGAACACGACCATTATCAGCTTTTTTATGTTGGTTGGCGTAATCGAAGACGTGTTTATGGCCCGGTCATACATTTAGACATTAAAAATGAAAAGATTTGGCTGCAATGGAATGGTACAGAAGATGATATTGCTGCTGATTTAGTAGAATTGGGTGTACCAAAGCAAGATATTGTTTTAGGGTTTCATTCGCCTTATATGCGTCAGTTTACTGATTATGCTGTGGGTTAAAATATTTATTTTTGAAGTTTAAAAATTCCCTGCCGAATCTTCCAACCAAGGTATAGTCGGTAAGTTTGAATTATCATTTTGTGGTAAAAGATTCGTATCTGGATAAATTGGTAATTTATCCAGTATTGCTAACACTTCTGCGGCTGATTGATAGCGTTGTTTAACATCATCTAATACCGTTTTTTCCAAAATCTCAGCTAGGGCATCGCTGACAATTGCTTGATTTCTCCATTGCCATTCGCCATTCTCATTTCTATTCATTTCATGGGGGGCAATTCCGGTTAAGGCGCGAATCCCAATCATCCCGATCGCATAAATATCACTACTGTACTGCGGACGACCAAAGCATTGTTCGCTAGGTGCATAGCCTCTTGTCCCAATACCAATTGTAAAAGGGGCTTGTTCGGAATTTTCTAGTTGTGGAACTGAGACTTCTTTGACTGCACCAAAGTCTATTAAGACGAGTTTGTTATCTGTATGGCGGCGCATGATATTGCTGGGTTTAATATCTCGATGAATCACACCATTTTCGTGAACAAAGACTAAGATTTGTAATAGTTCTTTGATAATTTCTCTGACTTGAGCTTCTCTTAAACCTTGACCAGATGGTAGTTCTTTAATCAAGGAATGACCTATGACATATTCCTGAACTAAATAAAATTCATCATCTTGTTCAAAATAAGCCAAAAGTTGGGGAATTTGCGGATGAGTCCCCAGTTTTTCGAGAGTTGCGGCTTCGGAATGAAATAAACGTCTGGCAAGTTCTAAACTTTTTGCTTGGGTATTGGCTGGTTTTAATTGCTTGACGACACAGCGTGGATAACCAGGACGGTGCATATCTTCAGCGATGTAGGTTTCGCTGAATCCACCAGAACCGAGAACTTTGACAATTTTGTAGCGTCCGGCGAGGATTTTGCCAGATACGGCTAAATCCCTTTTCTGGAGTAAGTCTTGTAAGTCGTTTTGTTGGCTGATAATTTCTTGAACAACGGGAGATGTTTTATATTTCTGAAAGATTACGACTAATTGACGGGTTCGCAATTTTTCTCTAGCAACTTCTATTCCCAGATAAGACAATCCATTGAACGCGATCGCTATCATTGGGATGGCAGTGGGAAAAATTAACTGACCGTGTATAAAGCACACATAGCTAATTCCTCCCCAAATACTAGCTGCGGCTAAACTAATCACAAAGCGTTTAATATTGCTCTTGCTTCTATTGGCAATGTAGACGGTAGCGCCAACTAAAATCAGCACAAACAATCCTTGCAATGTTGAACTAGAAATTGCTGGGGCGATCGCTTTATTCTGCATTAAAGTGGCGATCGCATTGGCATGAATTTCAACTCCCGCCATTCTCTGGGGGGGATTCACCGCCGCTACCGGGTGATAATCATTGTTGAGTTTATCGGTAGAGCCAATCAAAACAATTTTGTCTTGAAAAACTCTACCTTGCTGCAAATAGTTCTGCCAATTTGGAGGGTCGAGAACATACCATAAGGGAATTTGCTCAAATGTTCCGGCTGAACCCCAAAAATAAATGCGATCGCCTTTTGGCTGGGGATATTTGACTTGGGCTGCACCTAAAACTGCTTCATCAAAAGCAGGTGCTTTCTCTGTCAACATTCCATTAGCTGCTAACAGCTTGGGAAATTCACTGGCTAATTTATGAACTTTGCCATCTGCTTCTAAGGGGAAATTTACAGAACCAACTGTCACTCCACCAACTTGAAACATCTCTTGGGGTAGCGTCAACTGTGTAAAAGTCCCTTGATGGCTCTCAAAATCCTCATACAGCGCGGCTAAAGTCACTTTGTTGCCATATTTTTTTAAGACGGCTTGCAGTTGGCGATCGTCCTCACTGCCATAGCTACTGGGTGTGTCAAATACTACATCAACTGCCACAGCCCGCGCCCCAGCTTTGACTAATTTTTCGATAATTTGTCCATAAGCAGCCCGTTTAAACGGAAAAGATTTCAGTGGTTCTAGGTAGGCATACTGTTTTGGATCTGAATTATAGTACTGTTCGGGAACTGAAATTGACTGGTCGTCAATTGCCAAAATCACGATATCTGCTGGTGGTGCGATCGTACCCCGCAGTTGAAAAAACGCTGAAAATATCTGACTCTCCATCAAATTCACCCAGCCCACACCAGAAGTAGTCAGCAATGCTGAACCGATGGTAGATACAGCCACTAAAAAGTGACTTAAGCGAGCCACAAGTTTAGACTGTGAAGCTGTCAATGTGACTTTTGTGGGTTTGCCTGAAGCTGTATTGGCAGTAGAGACATTTTTTTTGCTGAAGGTAGATGTAGGTTCTTCTGCCATATCGTGTTAATAATTGGTTTACAGACAACTTGATTTATTTAGTCTCGTTTCTACTAAAAACATATTGAAATAAAACTTAAATGAAAATCTTATACATTTGTAATCTATCTTCTCTGACTCTGGATAATATGCCAAATCTAAATGGGAAAGGCCTTCAAATCTAAGACAGTCTGAGTTATTTGTTGATTGAGTTTGAGCATTGATGATTACTTGACTGGAGTCAAACCCAGGCAATTCCTACTGTACAGGCTGAGGTTGTGGCAAATTGGTCGCTGAAACTTGATTTCATGATGTAAGGATATAAAGGTGTTGGAGATCGACAATTAATTGTTGATTTCTGAGGTTCCACTCCTGAGTTAAACATCTCCTGTTGTCAGGATATTCATATTCTGCATTGGATAGCGGCCAGACTGTCATCTGTGACGACTCAATGTGAGACTCATAAAAATATTATCCAGGAAGCTGGATTGAAAATGACTCCGGCTGATTGTCTCCAGGTGATATTTGCCAAAAAGTTCCTAATTTTGTTAACAGGAAAACCAATATGTGGATTAATATACTTGAAATCTCTCCTTGAGTTCCCACTTACCTCACATTTCTACATTTGCCAGAACAGATAACTTTACTTCACTCAACTGTATGTATATATGAGCATTAGCCAATATCCTCCTTTCAGACATATACCTTACCTCTTTAGGAGTAAAATTGACAGTTATATCACTAAGAATGCTGTTACTCAGCCAGCTTTATTGGTAGATTTTGATTGTATGACATATTTATATAGTGTTAGAGGTTAAACTATCCCACACCCAGCAGCTTGGGTTGATGTTTGCGTCAAATTTATGCTTTGCAAGAGGTAAGATAAAGGCTATACATGGGAAACTAGTTCCCATCTATTAGCAAATTTATGATTTAAGAGTTGCTATAATCTATTGTTCAATCTAAATTCATTGCTATATTTTAGGTGTAAATTTTTATGGGTTCCCCTATGAATCGTCTGTCTATTTTTGTAGACGGAAATAATATGTTCTATGCTCAACAAAAAAATGGCTGGTTTTTTGACCCTCGGCGAGTATTAGAATATTTCAAACACGAGCAATCAGAGACGACTTTAATTAATGCCTTTTGGTACACGGGCTTAAAAGACCCCCAAGATCAACGAGGTTTCCGAGATGCTCTTATCAGTCTAGGTTACACAGTCCGAACAAAAATTCTCAAAGAATACTATGATGATACTTCCGGCCGCTATTCCCAAAAAGCAAATTTAGATATAGAAATTGTCGTAGATATGTTTAATACTGTAGACCAGTATGACCGGGTAGTTTTATTTAGTGGTGATGGTGATTTTGAACGAGCGATTGAACTATTACGTTCTAAAAATACACATATTACAGTAGTATCTACAGAAGGAATGATTGCGCGAGAGCTGCGTAATGCTACGGACAGATATATAGATTTGAATGATATTAGAGACCAAATAGAAAAAGTGGATGGTCAAGTACCTTAGCAATAATTATTTACAAAAATAAGAGCGAAACAACTAAGGTTACAAATATTTAAAATAAAAGAACTACACCTAAACAAAAAACCAAAAAGATGAATAAACCAGAGCGAATTATCATTTTTGATACGACACTCCGCGATGGCGAACAATGCCCAGGTGCAACGCTGAATATAGATGAAAAGCTGGCGATCGCTAAACAATTAGCCCGCTTAGGCGTAGATGTAATTGAAGCTGGTTTTGCCTTTGCGAGTCCTGGAGATTTTGAAGCAGTCAGTAAAATTGCTCAAACTGTAGGCACAGAAGATGGCCCAATTATTTGTAGTTTAGCTAGAGCCAGACACGACGATATTAAAACAGCCGCAGAAGCAATTAAAGGGGCAGCACGGGGCAGAATTCATACATTTATTGCAACTTCTGATATTCACTTGCAATATAAGTTGAAAAAGACCCGGCCAGAAGTAGTGGCGATCGCCGAAGAAATGGTCGCTTATGCTAAGACTTTTACTGATGATGTGGAATTTTCGCCTGAAGATGCAGGGCGTTCTGATCCAGAGTTTTTGTATCAAGTATTAGAACGGGCGATCGCAGCAGGCGCAACTACAGTTAATATTCCTGATACTGTAGGTTACACAACTCCCAGCGAATTTGGCGCGTTAATTAAGGGCATTAAAGAAAATGTCCCCAACATTGATCAAGCAATTATCTCCGTTCACGGTCATAACGACTTAGGTTTAGCAGTTGCTAACTTTTTAGAAGCAGTCAAAAATGGTGCAAGGCAATTGGAATGCACCATTAATGGTATTGGTGAACGTGCCGGAAATGCTGCCTTAGAAGAATTAGTCATGGCGCTGCACGTCCGTCGTCAATATTTCAATCCCTTCTTAGGTAGACACGTTGATTCCGAAGAACCATTAACAAATATTGACACTCGACAAATTTACAAAACTTCCCGTCAAGTTTCGAGTTTGACAGGAATGTTAGTACAACCCAATAAAGCAATTGTGGGCGCAAATGCCTTTGCCCATGAATCTGGTATCCATCAAGATGGGGTATTAAAAAATAAACTCACCTACGAAATTATGGATGCCCAATTGATTGGTTTAACAGACAATCAAATTGTCTTGGGTAAACATTCCGGTAGAAATGCTTTCCGCACCCGCTTAAAAGAATTGGGCTTTGAATTATCCGAAACCGAATTAAACAAAGCCTTTGTCCGTTTTAAAGAAGTGGCTGATAAAAAGAAAGAAATTTCTGATTGGGACTTGGAAGCAATTGTCAATGATGAAATTCAACAAGCACCCGATTTGTTTAAAGTAGAGTTGGTGCAAGTTTCCTGCGGTAGCAATGCTCGTCCCACAGCTACAGTCACTCTCCGCACTCCAGATGGCGAAGAATTAACTGATGCCGCCATTGGTACTGGCCCAGTTGATGCAGTTTACAAAGCAATTAACCGCGTTGTCAACGTACCCAATCAGTTAATTGAATTTTCTGTACAGTCAGTCACGGCTGGTATTGATGCCATTGGCGAAGTCACAATTCGGCTGCGCTATGAATCAAGAGTATTTTCGGGTCATGCAGCCAACACAGACATCATAGTTGCATCCGCGCAAGCTTATGTTAATGCGTTAAATCGTCTTTACGCATCCTTACAAACAAAGCAACAGCCAGAAGAAGTAACTGCATAGATATATAGGACTTACGCACCAAGATTGTCTGTGGAAGTTGGGTTTAGGGGTGTAAGAGTTTTAGATACATACACCCCTACACCCTTACACCCTTGATATTTCGTCTTACTGCGTAAGTCTTCATATACAGGACTTACGCACCAAAATTGTCTGTGGAAGTTGGATTTAGGGGTGAAAGGGTATTAGGATAAAAATAAAGGTTGCGGCCATAGTTATGGTTCTACGTTTGACAGTTCCTCCCTTAGAAAATGGCGATCGCTTAACTCGCTTTGAATTTGAACGGCGTTACAACGCCATGCCTAAGTTAAAAAAAGCTGAATTAATTGAAGGAACTGTCTACATGGCTTCACCTCTGCGTTTTGAACCCCATGCTGAACCCCACGCCGACTTAATGGGCTGGTTATGGAATTACAAAATTGCAACCCCAGGAGTACGTCTCGGTGATAACCCGACTGTGCGCCTTGATTTAGACAATGAACCCCAACCCGATGCGCTGTTATTGATTGATGCTCAAGCTGGAGGACAATCACGTTTTAGCCAGGATGGTTATATAGAAGGCGCACCAGAATTAATCGCCGAAATTGCCGCCAGTAGCGCCACAGTTGATTTAGGAGACAAAAAGCGTGCTTATCGACGTAATGGCATTAAAGAGTATATTGTCTGGCAAGTCTTTGATCAGCAGATTGATTGGTTCTGCTTGGAAGCAGGAGAATATGTCAATCTGCAACCAAATCCAGCAGGGATATTTCAAAGCCAAGTCTTTCCAGGATTATGGTTAGATAGGTCGGCATTGTTAGCAGGTGATATGCAGCAGGTATTAACTGTATTACAGACAGGGCTGAATTCGCCTGAGCATCAAGCTTTTGTACAACAGTTAACCCAAGCAATGGAATTGAATGGATAAGTAAAAACAATATCACAAGAATTATCAGCAGAATTAAGTGATTTTACGCCCCTACAACGTTCGGCTGACGCTCACGGGGAAGCCCTTAAAGCCTGACAACGCCAGTCGCCTCCAGTTTTGTGAGTAATTTCGGTGTAAGTATTATTCTGCTTGACATAAACTGACAGTCAAGTTTAGATTAAGAAGTGTATATAAGTGTAAATTTAACATTGACTAATAATCGTCTGCTGTGACTTAGCAGGTTGACCATATTCACGACACATTCATAGTTGAGCCAAACTACATCTGAGCAACAGATTTCTTTTTTGTCTGTGTAGTCTGTGTTTTGATCAATGCCTTGTGTAAGCATGTTCTTACGTGGTAAATTATAAATAACGAGCGTTCGATATAAATAAAATTGCTTGCTATTGCTTGCTCGCCCCTAGAATCCCAAATCCACAATCATTTGACTTATGCCCAAAATTGTTGACCATGACCAATACCGGAAAGAACTTCTCAGCAAATGCTTTGATTTATTTGCTCAAAAAGGTTATGGCTCCGTGACTATGCGGCAGATTGCTCAAGAGATGGGGGTTTCGACAGGGACTTTGTATCACTACTTTTCTAGTAAAGAAGCCTTATTTGAACAATTAGTAGAGGAAATTTCACAGCAAGATGTGAGTGCAGCTTTGGCAGAACTAGAAGGGAAAGAAACTCTGTCAGAAGCAATGACAGCTTTAGGGAAATATCTAGTAAAAAACGAGGATTACTTTATTAAGTGGACATTTGTTTGGGTTGATTTTTGTCAACATCAAGACTCAGAGAAACTGCGACATCAAAGCAGTGTTTTTAAACGTGCTAATCAACGCTATCAGCAAGCTGCTTGTAGATTTTTGGGGGTTCAAGATCAGGTTTTAGCTTCTTTTGTCTTGAGCTTTGTGAATGGATTAATTCTGGAGAAATTATGGGGAGATGAAAGTATTGATTTTGTTGAGCAATGTACGTTGCTGGGAAAAATGTTGACAGTTTATTTGCAACAAAACAGCACGAGTCAGAATTAGTAAATTGAATTTTTAGAGGGGAATATGGGACAAAATCTACTATTGAAATCTGCCAATAAAAAATTACTGGGTTTATTGATTGGGGCTACGGCTATTACTGGGGGAATTGTGGTTTATGGTGTTTCTCAGTTTGGGTTAATTGGACGTACAGCTTCTCAAGAACCAGCGACTGTAACCGCCTCAGTACCAAAGGTTTCAGCTTTAGCCAGACTCGAACCAGAAGCAGAAGTGATTAGCTTATCTGCGCCTTTGGTTTTGGATGGCGATCGCCTCCAGGAAATTCGGGTGCAAGAAGGTGATATTGTCAAACCTGGGCAGATCATCGCCATTTTAGATTCGCGCGATCGCTTAGAAACTGCCGTACTCCAAGCCGAGAAACAAGTGCGTGTCGCCCAAGCCAGACTGGATCAAGTTAAAGCTGGTGCCAAAACTGGGGAAATTCAAGCACAAAGAGCCAACATCGAGCGTTTGCAGGCTCAATCTGTAGGAGATTTTATCGGACAACGGGAAGCGATCGCCCGGATTGAAGCGCAATGGGAAGGCGATCGAATTGCCCAAGCCGCCAGCATTCGGAAACTCGAAGCAGAACTCCGCAACGCCCAATCTGAATATGAACGTTATCAAAAACTATATACCGAAGGCGCAATTTCTAACTCTGCCTTTGACAGTAAACGCTTGATTGTTGAGACAAGCAAACAACAATTAGACGAAGCCAAAGCAGTTTTAGGGCGAATTAACTCCACCGCCAGCAGACAACTAGCAGAAGCGAAAGTTTCTTTAGCGCGAATTAACGCCACTGGGAACAAACAAGTTACCGAAGCCAAAGCCACACTCACCAGTATTGCCGAAGTCCGCCCCGTGGATGTGCAAGCCGCCAGAATGGAAGTTGAAAATGCGATCGCCGCACTCAAACGCGCCCAAACTGACCTACAAGCAGCTTATATTAGAGCGCCAATGACCGGACAAATCCTCAAGATTCACACCAGAGTCGGCGAAAAAATGAGTGAAAATGGCATTGCAGACTTAGCGCAAACCGAACAGATGATTGCAGTCGCCGAAGTTTATCAAACAGACATCGGCAAAGTCAAACTCGGACAAACAGCCACAATCACCAGTCCAGCATTTAACGGCGAGTTGCGCGGTGAAGTTTTCTATGTTGGCTTACAAGTCAATCGCCAAAACGTATTTAGCAACGAACCCGGAGAAAACTTAGATAGCCGAGTTGTAGAAGTCAAAATTCGCCTTAATCCTGAAGATAGTAAAAAAGTTGCAGGTTTAACAAACTTGCAAGTGCAAACAGCAATTGAAATTTAGGGAGTAGGGAGTAGGGAGTGCTTTCAAGGGCAGGCTTTTTTTATTAGACAAATTTTTGGGCTTTTAAAACCAAAATTATTGTCTGAACAGTTAAAACTACGTTTCATAATTGAGAATATTCTCAACTATTTATCGAAGGTTTAAAAACCTGCCCTTGAAAGAGTAGGGAGTGGGGAGTGGGAAATGGGGGAAAGTTACACCAATGACAAATGACAAATAAAAAATATGAAATTATTTCTCAAAACGCCATTAGCATGGCGGCAATTATTAAAAGAAAGAACTCGCCTCTTAGTAGCAGTCGCAGGTATTACCTTTGCCGATATGCTGATATTTATTCAGATGGGGTTTGAAGGGGCATTGTTTGATGCAGCTATCAAACCACATCGCAGTTTACAGGCAGATTTGGTATTAATTAATCCCCAATTTCAAACCCTGTTTTCTGTTAAAAGCTTTTCCAGAGAGCGACTGTACCAAACATTAGGTTATGAGGGTGTACAGTCGGTAAGCCCAGTTTATATTGGCACTGGACAATGGCGCAATCCCGAAACCAGATTAGAACGTGCCATTTTAGTTTGGGGGATTGATCCAGCAAAATCTGTGTTTAATTTTCCCGAAATTCAAAACAATCTAGACCCGATTAAACAATTAAATCAAGTGCTGTTCGACCAAGCCGGTCGTCCAGAATACGGCGCTGTGGGGGAGATTTTTCAAAAAACTGGCAAATTTGAAACAGAATTGAACAGTAAAAATGTCAGCGTCAAGGGCGTGTTTAGTAATGGTGCGTCTTTTGCGGCTGATGGTAATGTGATTGCCAGTGACTCTACCTTTTTACAAATCTTTCCCCAACGTAAAGCAGAGAGTATTGAAGTTGGGTTAATTACTCTCAAACCCGACGCAGATCCAAAAAAATTACAAGCGCAACTGATTGCCGGATTACCCAAAGATATCAGTGTTTTGACTCCAGAAGAATTTGCCCAAATTGAAAAAGCCTACTGGTCTAGTGGTACAGGTATTGGCTTTATTTTTGGGTTAGGTGTGGGAGTTGGTTTTATTGTTGGTATCGTGATTGTTTACCAAATTCTGTATTCCGATGTTTCTGATCATTTGCCCGAATATGCAACTTTAAAAGCAATGGGCTACACAGATCGCTATTTGTTAGTAGTGTTGTTCCAAGAAGCATTATTCCTGGCTTTTTTAGGTTTTATTCCGGCATTTTTCTTGTCTATTGGGCTGTATCAACTAGCCTACACCGCCACTATGTTGCCTATATTTATGAACTCGCAACGAGCAATCACTGTATTTATTTTAACAGTAATTATGTGTACAGGCTCAGGTGCGATCGCTATGCGTAAACTCACTTCTGCTGACCCTGCTGATATTTTCTAATTATCCAAATTTTATGTTACAAGAATCTCTGCCTGTAAATTCTTCCAGCTCACTGGTTAATTTAGAACCTGTAATTACTGTCCATCAATTAAACCATTACTTTGGGGAAGGTAATTTAAGAAAACAGGTTTTATTTGAGATTAATTTAGAGATTAATGCTGGTGAAATTGTGATTATGACTGGCCCCTCTGGTTCTGGTAAAACCACTTTGTTAACGTTATTAGGGGGGCTACGTTCTGCCCAAGAAGGCAGTTTAAAAATTTTAGGACAAGAAATTTGCGGCGCTAGTAAACGCAAATTAACTGTGCTACGTCGTCAAATTGGCTATATTTTTCAGGCGCATAATTTGATGACATTTCTCACAGCAACAGAAAATGTGCGTATGTCATTAGAATTACATGATGAATACCTGAATGAAAATATGAATGCCAAAGCGATCGCTATGCTAGAAACAGTAGGCTTAGGCGAACGTGTAAACTATTACCCAGAGAAACTGTCTGGCGGACAAAAACAACGGGTAGCGATCGCCCGTGCCTTAGTCAGTCATCCTAAAATTGTCTTAGCAGACGAACCGACAGCCGCACTCGATAAAAAATCTGGACGCGATGTTGTGGAATTAATGCAGAAACTCGCCAAAGAACAAGGCTGTACAATTTTGCTAGTTACCCACGACAACCGGATTTTAGATATCGCCGATCGCATCATTTATATGGAAGATGGAATACTCAAAAGTGATGGTGTAGATGTAGCAACAACAATGCACTAAATTATGAAAAAAGAAAACTAATGACAAATGACCAATGACAATTGACAATTAAAAATTGACAATTGACACTTGACTAAAATGCAAATTAGCAATTTATTTGTTGCTGGTGGCGTGGTGATGTGGCCGCTACTGGGGTTCTCTGTGTTAGCAGTGGCTTTGATTATTGAACGTATTTTATTTTGGATCAGAATTACCCATCGCCAAAATCCTGTTGTCAAAGAAGTACTCAAGCTTTATCGTTCAGATAATGTGGTTGGTGCTTTAAATAAATTACAGCAAAATACAGATTTACCCATCGCCCGAATTTTTCTCGCCGCTTTAGAATTAGAAGAACCAACACCAGAAGAATTTCGTTTGGCGCTAGAAAGTGAAGCACAAGCTGAAATACCCTTACTCAAACGCTTTCAAAACATTTTTGATACGATTATCGGCCTTGCACCATTATTAGGTTTGTTGGGTACAGTTTTAGGCTTAATTACTTCCTTCGCTTCACTAAATATTGGTGATGTCGGTGGTACAACAACAGTAGGTGTGACTGCGGGGATTAGTGAGGCTTTGGTATCCACCGCATCAGGATTAGTCGTGGCTATTTTTACCCTGTTGTTTGCAAATACCTTCCGAGGACTCTACCAGCGTCAACTGGCACGCATTCAAGAGTATGGTGGACAGTTAGAATTACTCTATCGCCGCCGTTATGAAAGGAGAGATAAATTTTAATGATATTAAAAGTGCTGAGTGCTGAGTGCTGAGTGCTGAGTGCTGAGTAGAAACTCAGCAACAATGGCAGAGTTAGTCATCACTCAATTCATCAGCGATTTGGTCATCATCAAGGTTAATCACAGGAACTTGTAAACGTCCTAGTTCATACATAAACTGGGGTTTGTTCATATTGCAAAAAGCAGCAGCTTTACCGAGTGAGAGTCTTCGTAACTCAAATAATTTAACAGCAAGCAAAAACGTGAGTTCTGCTTCTAAAGCTTGGGGTGATTTACCAGAGGTAATAAGTAAGTCATCAGGATATTGTAGGAAGAGGGTGTGCATTGTTCCTAACTCGGTTTTTTAGTTTAATTATGCTTGAATCTTCAATTGACTCTTTCGGCTATTCTCAGTTTGGCAGAACGCGATCGCGGGTTATTACTAATCTCTAACTCTTGTGCAGTGATTGGTTTTTTTGTAAGTACTCGCAACAATGGAGAATTGCGTAAACCATGTTTAACTAAGCGGTCTTCCAAACTATGAAAACTAATTACCGCAATTCTCCCACCAGGGACAAGGGCGTTTGGTGCTTTGGCTAAAAAAGTTTCTAAAGACTCTAACTCATCATTGACCACAATTCGCAAAGCTTGAAAGGCGCGGGTTGCTGGGTGGATTCTACCATAACGGTATTTGGGAGGAACAGCAGAGGCGATCGCTTCCGCTAATGCTGTTGTTGTATCAAATGGACGACGTTCGACAATGCGTCTAGCTATACGTCGAGATAATCTTTCTTCACCGTATTTAAAGAAAATATCTGCAAGTTCCGCTTCTTCCCACTCATTAATTACATCCGCCGCAGTTAGGGAAGCTTGCTGATTCATCCGCATATCTAAACTTGCAGTGTGGCGAAAGCTAAAACCCCTTTCGGGAGTATCTAACTGGTAAGAACTTACTCCCAAATCGGCGAGGATACCATTAAAAGTAGCGTCGGGAAACTGATAAGCTGCAAAGTTACTTTGAATAAATTTTACGCGATCGCCAAACTCTGCTAATTCTTTCTTGGCTGCGGCTAACGCATCCTCATCTTGGTCAATAGCCGTTAACTGTACATCCGGCGCAGTTTGCAAAATCAACCGACTGTGGCCACCACCACCGACAGTTGTATCCAGATAATGACCTCCCCCAGACACCGCTAAACCTGCAATTACTTCTTGCGGTAACACAGGTAAATGAGAAAATACCTGTTCGTCAATAATTAGCGATGAGGAAGAATCAGAATTCATTAGACTTAACGCAAAAATATGTAGTATTCCTATTGTATAGACATAGGAGACAAAGAGTTACTAAATATTCTGAATTCTGACTCCTGAGTTCTTAAATTCTTAGTTCTATTTTTTAACTTTTTGTTGGTAAATAGTAGCATCTGGTATTGGTTTAAACTTCTTCTCAAAATTGAGATTACTATTCAAAATAAAGCAAAATACTGCTCCGGGCAATTCAACTTCTTTTAACAGTGCATCAACAAGTTGTGCGTTATCAGTTTCGTGATTGCTTTCCCAAAAGCTGAATTTTCGCACTACTCCCAGGACATAAAGTGGTTTTTCGGGGAAATACTGCACAACTTTTTGGACTAAATAAGCAGTTGTAATATTGGGATAGCGAGATAATTGCTGACGTAGATGAGTTATCTCTTCATCAGAAAGACTATGAGCTTTAAAGTCATCAGTTATATTTAAACTAGCGCGTTCTTCTTGACCACGTAAGAGTAAATCATAATGTTCTTCAGCAAGCTCATGATATAGTTCGGCTCGATCATCTTGTCCTTGTTTTTTGAGGAAAGAACAAATTATTTGATAACCATCAATGGCAATGTCGATATCTTTGGCGATCGCTCTTTCAATATGTTCTATTCCACTAGCATCTTGTTGTTTTAAGAGTATTTGTCCTAATAGGTAATTGGCAGAAGCGTGGGTATGATCTAATTTAATAACTTCGCGCAACAATGGTATTACTGCTTCTTCACCTTCTAACTCAAATGTTAACAACGCTCTTGTCGTTGCTTCTCCTAATGATAGCGGTTGTTTTTCAGCTTTGGCATTGAGTTTATCTAAGATAGCTAATGATTGTTGCACTTCAGCATATTTTTGTCGCCAAGGTGTGGCAATTTTTTCACACCAAGCTTGACTAAAATTATCTCTAATGTTTTCAAAAGCGTTACCTAAATATTCTTGTGCTGCACTAATCAACATTGGTGCAGCTACAGATAATTCTTCTTGAATACCAGGAATAAACCCTAAAGCTTGTAATCTCTCTGTTAGGGAAGGATGAGTATCTGTATGATTCGTTTTTTCCGTCAGTGATTGCGCTAAATAAATGCTTGCTTCTCTCAGAGGTACGCCTTGAGTTAAAGCTGTTTGCATGGCGGTATAACTTGTTTTTGGCGGCTCAACTTCTGTTTGGACTTGATGATAAATATTAGACCAAAAATAATTTTCTAAAAATCTAATTTTTACCTTGCGATTCATCAAAGCCTTGGCTGTATTTTCTACGCCTGTGATTTCCACTGCACATCTATCAACTTCATATTCATTTAATCTAGCTAATTCAAAAGAATAAGCATCAAAAAATGGAATATACCACTGGAAGAACTTATGAAAAACCACCCACAATGATTCATTACTACTTTGTTCTAATACTGCTTGAATACGGTACCAAACCAGACGCTGACGATAAATCCAAGCATTGAAGCAATGATAATTTCCTGATAAATGTCCCAACTCATGGACTAAAACCGCCCGAAATTGTTCAGGGGGCAATGCTAACATCAATGGCAAACCGATAATCAGGTAATTTTGATACCAGCCAAATAAACCTAAGCGTGGTCTTTGGACAACGGTGGCATTAAAATCTGTAGTGAGTAAGATACGATGGAATCTGGGAGCCTTGAGTTTTGTCGTGATATCATCTACCAAACAAAACAAGCTAGGTACATCTTTGCGGCGTAATGCTAACCCTGTGGGTGGCGGACAAAATACCCAAAGCGATCGCCATAATATAATAGCGATCGCTAGTAAAAAAAGCACACCTTTAATAGTTCCACGGCTAAATGATCTAGCATTGAACATCAACCAGCCAATAGTTAGCAGTAATGCCACACTTACAGCTAAAATCATGAATATGTAGGCGTAACCTAACACAGCCAGACATGCAACGTGAAATCTATAAAGAGTTGGCTGTTGACTAGCAAAAATTTCTAATCTCTGAATTAGCTTATCAAAACGCTGTTGATCGAAAGCCATAGATGTTTACTAGCTTGTTCAATTTGCAATATAGCTGACACCATATATGCTTGACTTACGTAAAAATGCAGAACTCTCAAGTCATTTATTCTTTGCGCCATTCTACGTAAATATATAATGCTCAGAGTTGATACTTTTTAGGACAGGTAAAATACCTGTCCTAACTGTTGACTAATCCCAAATTAAACTCTGTGTAACCTTCTTATATATAATCACGAACATTTGGTCTGTGTGGTTCATCAGAGGAAGTATTAGAATCAGAATTACTACTTCTAGCGGCTGAAGAAGCCTGCGCTTGCGGAGAACCAGGAGAAGAAAGATTTAAGAAATCAATCAGTGTCAGAACACGTTTCTTAATTTGCCATTTACCATTTTTATTGACAACTGTGTCTACATAAGTACCGTTAGCAACGTCAATGCTGGTATCAGATAGCTTATGGGTTGCATGAAGGTAAGAAGACATAGTTGCTGTGTTGTTTTTGACATCTATATCGAAAGTACCTAGCAAATGTTGAGTAGCTGTATATCCGTTACCTTGAAATACTGAATAGACAAAATCAGCCCAGGCATTGGTGCCATACTTTGTTACACTAGTATCATCAGGAAAAATTGCAGTTATCTCAGCATCGGAAGTAAAACATTTTTGGTAAATCTTTTTACCTTCTGGCAGATCACCTCGACCAATAGCATCAGTCCCTAATGCGTAACAAACTGACAAACTTTCAATTTCTGATTCTGCATTTGGTTGTGATGCACTGGCTACATCGAATTTACCCCCCACGAAAATAACCATCACACCAGCCAGCAAAATCAAGCTTAACCGCTTGACAAAGAATGACATTAAATTTGATGCAACCTGCTGAATTTCTCTGCCTTTTTTCATAGAATTAACGTCTCAATGCCTATATAAATGTCTGGATTTTTGCTTGTATTTTTTACTGCAAGCCGGAGGTTATCTAGCTAATCAAAAAATTAGCTAAATTCTGTTCACTTTACTCAGTAAAAAAATTATGCCAAAAGAGTTTTTTTAAGTACTTTTGAACATAGCAATAATAATAACAGTTTATGTGGCATATCCAACTGATGATTACAACCATTTTTTTATCAAAGCCAGAATTTTATTTGTGTGAAAATAAGTCATTCATTTTCTGTGTTATCACTTTCAATCCATAAAAAATTCATAAATACAATATGAAAAAACAATACACATTTCCTAAAAGGAAATGTGTAAAAACAATTTCAAACTAATAGAGACGTTGTACACAACGTCTCTATTAGTTTGACTGTAAATTGATGTCAATTATTTATTAACCAGAAATAGGAATAGAAATGATAAATTCCGTGCCTACCCCTAAAGCTGACTCACAAGTTAAACTACCATTATGATTATCGACAATAATTTGCCGACTTATAGATAAGCCTAAACCTGTACCCTTACCCACATTTTTAGTAGTAAACAAGTGGTCAAAAATAGATGCTTTTACTTCGTCCGTCATACCTTTAGCATTATCTTTAATTTTAATTACTACCTGTTGCTTCGCCTGATCAACCCCGGTTTTGATAGTAATCGTATTCGTAATATCTGCTGAGTTATCTGCTAATTGTCGGGAATAGTAGGCTTCTTCTAAAGCATCAATGGCATTAGCCAAGATATTCATAAAAACTTGGTTTAGTTGTCCTAAGTAGCATTCTACTGAAGGAATGTTGCCATAGTCTTTAATAACTTGAATACCTGGATGATCATAATTAGCTTTTAAGCGATGTTGTAAAATCATCAAGGTACTATCAATTCCATCATGAATATTGGCTGATACTTTAGATTTAGTATCCGCGCGAGAAAATGTCCGCAGAGAAGTACTAATTTCCCGAATCCGTTTTGTCCCTGTTTTCATCCCATCAATCATTTTGGGTAATTCTTCCAACAGGATATCTATATCTATTTCTTCGGCTTTTTCATCAATTTCATCGCTAGGATTGGGAAAATTAGACTGATAAAGTTGTAGATAATCAATTAAATCAGTTACAGCATCTTTAGCTAAATCGAGATTGCCAGAAATAAAGCTAAGTGGGTTGTTAATTTCATGGGCAACCCCAGCGACTAAATTACCTAAAGATGACATTTTTTCACTTTGGATAATTTGTAATTGTGCTGCTTGTAAGTCCTGGAGAGACTGTGATAATTGCTTTGATTTATCTTGTTCGTTGGCATATAGACGAGCATTTTCAATGGCGATCGCCATTTGAGAAATCAAGACTTTTAAGACTTGCACTCTTTCAGGCATAAACGCCCCTGTGGACAATTTATTCTCTAGATAAATAATTCCTGTAATTTGTGATTGATAAATAATTGGCAAACAAAGAATTGATTTAGATTTTGCTGCTTGGATATAGCTATCAAGGCTAAAAGGTTCAGTCGTAGCTGCATCATTTAAAATGAGATTTTCTTGGGTGCGGAAAACATAATTAATCACAGACAAAGGTAACTCTAGATAGCTATTGATAGGCAGTGATTGTAAAACTGTTACCATATCATCCACAGCATTACCCGCAGCTTCGATATATAGCTTATTTTCTTTTACCAGTAGTAATACGGCTTTTTGGGCGGCAGCATTTTCTAGTAAAATTTTGATTAACTTACTTAACAAGTTTTCTAAGACAATTTCATTGGTAATGGCTTGAGAAACTTTAATGAAGGTATGTAAGTCCAAGAAATCGTTTAAACCACTACTGGTAGTAGTGTGAGTTGTAGTACGAACGACATCTACTTTAAGAGCAGAATTATCAGGTGTGGTAGTTTGTTTAACTAGAAAAGGATATTTGACTTCTAATTGTTTAACTTTAGCGATCGCACCCCAACGAATACAGGCATAATAAGCCTTAGTAATGTAAGTTTGCTGAATTAATTCTTTCCCTACAGACTGATAAAACTCACCTGCTAACTGGTATGCTAAAGCCTCATCTAACAGATAACCATTAACTTGGGCTTTTTGAATAGCCAGTTCATAGTAATCCATCGCCTCCAAATGGCGCTGTAAAACTCTCTGTATTTCTGCTTCCACCAAATAAAATTTATGTAGGTGATTCATTGGTGCATGAGTCGCCCAGAGTTCCATTTTTTGCTGATTATTTCTGACTTTTTCTAAAATCTCAGTCTGTGTTGCTTCGGAAGCTGTTTGATAATTTGCCAGTTGTGCTAATGAATCATAAAAATAGAACAAGGGAACTACAAATAATCCAGTAACACCACCTAATGATTTTTCTGCCATTGCTGCATACTCGACAGCAAGTTGATACTCACCAAATAAATAAGCCAGCATCAGCTTATTAACAAACAGGTGATTCATGGTGTACAAATCATTTACCTGTTGATGAGTAGGTAACATCACTTGCTCATCGTAAGCTTCGCCCATTAAATAGTAAACATTCTCTGGACTGCCTTTCAAATTCAATACTGTTTGCAGATATATAGAATTCCAAGTAAAGGCGACTTGTTGTTGAATTTTTTTCAGTGATTCACAATAAGCAACCAGTTCTTTTTCTAAAATCCAGAGTTCTTTACCCAGCCAAAAAGAGTGATAAGGATAGATATATCCACAATAACCAGCATATTCTAAATCTCCCGTTTCTAAACCAGTGGCAAATCCTTGTTTAGAAGTGATTAAGGTTTCTTGAATATGCTCTTGCCAGTGCATCACATGGGCGCTGACTACTGTGAGAATTTTTGGTTTTAATTCTTCAGCATTAAATTGTGAGACTACATTTAATGCTAATTTTCCAAATTCATAGCCAACATCAATTTTGCCTTGAACTCCGCAAAGCAGTAATCCATATAAGCTGTAGCCATAAGCAGAAACAGATGTATTGCCATATTTTAAGGACAAAATCACCATTTCATAGGCGATGAGGGGCATTAACTCAGGTGCAGTTTGAAAGGCTGCGGGGAGGACTCCCATCAAAATTCTCATTGCTGCGATCTTTTGGGGATCGGTCATTAATGGTAGGTTAATTAAATCTGCGATCGCTTTGGTTTGTAAATTAGCAGTAATCTCCTCTACCCTGAGTTCATATTCCACGGCTGTTGGTTGCTCTGGAATTTTAATTCCCAGTAACTCTAAAGTTGATAATGCGATTTGAATTGCTTTTCGTTGTTGTTTATGAATAATCGAGGCGATAATCTGCACTTCATAAACATGAACTTTATCGAGTAAAGTTTGCGCCTCCAGCAACACAACATCAGCCCATTTCAACATCTGCTCAAAGTTACCACCCAAATGAGCAACTTCCGCACCACCTTCATATAAACTTAGTGCTAACTGATATTCTGTTTGCCAAACATCTGTGCTTAACAGTTCTATGCCAATTTTGTAATACTTCAAAGCTGCTTCATAAGCTGTAGATGCTTTCGCCTTCCGTCCCGCAATTAAATTAAACTTGGCTAATTCTGTCTTTTGCGATTGCTCAACTATGGAATTAACACCGACATTTAGCTGATTGACTATATCAAAAATATGAGCTTCGATTTCTGCGGGAGGGATATTTTTAACCAGCAACTGACCGATTTTTAAATGAGTATCTTGCTTTTGAGATGCTGGAATTAACGAGTAAGCAGCCTGTTGTACTCGGTCGTGTAAAAACTTATAACTAATTGTAGAAGTTTCAAATTTTAACTTGACTGCCTCTTCTTGATTAAAAACTAAAGGAATCCGGTAACTTTCATTTAAAGGAAGAATCAAACCAGCTTGTAATGCTGGGTATAATTCATTAGCTGTGATAGAAGGTGCTTTTTCATTGATAATTGTCAACACATCTAGGCTAAATCTATCACCTACACAAGCTGCTAATTTCAAAATCTCCTGCGTAGTTGGAGGAAGTTTTTCTAGACGACTAGCAACTAGTTCAACAACATTTTTATCAGTAATACCAATTGCTTGAATTTTGTCTAAGTCCCACTGCCATTGTTGACTATTAAAATCAAACAATAATAAGTATTCTTGATACAGTGCTTGCAGCAATTGAGTCAAGAAAAACGGATTCCCACCTGTTTTATTAAAAATTAATTCAGCTAGTTGAAAAATCTGCTGTTTCAATGCTTGAGATGTCACATCCTGATTGCTGCTATGGCGGCTTGCTTGTAGAGTCTCAGCAATTATTTGGTTAACATGATGTAAATCTAAAGGTTGTAAAACCAGATTATTGACAATTGTGCCGACATTCTGAATTTCAGTGATTGTCTGAATTAAAGGATGGGTGGGGCTGACTTCATTATCTCTGTATGCACCAATAAATAATAAATATTTGCTATTGGGGTTTGTTGTTAGTAGTTTGATTAAGTTTAAAGTAGCCGAATCTGCCCATTGCAAATCATCTAAAAATATGACTAATGGATGTTCCTTCTGAGTAAAAACCTGAATAAACTCTTCAAAAACCCGATGAAAGCGATTTTGCGACTCGGCTGCACCTAATTCTGGGATTTCTGGTTGTTTGCCAATAATTAATTCAACTTCGGGAATCACATCAGTAATTACCTTACCGTTTGTTCCCAAGGCTGCTAATATCTTGCTTTTCCAGACGGCGATTTTGTCTGGATTTTCTGTTAACAAACAGCGCACTAAATAGGTAAAAGCCTGAATTAAAGAAGCGTAGGGAATATTTCGCTTGAGTTGGTCAAATTTACCCGAAATAAAGTAGCCTTGCCGTTGGGTGATGGGTTTATTAACTTCATTAACTAATGCAGATTTACCAATCCCGGAATATCCAGAGACTAGCATAATTTCACTAGTACCAGCATTCACTCGCTCAAAGGCTGCTAAAAGTTCATTAACTTGGGTTTCTCTACCGTATAACTTTTGGGGAATTAATAACTGACTTAAAATATCTAACTTCCCAGGAATAAAGTTAGTAATTTCCCCTTTAGTTTCTAATTGTTCCAGACAATTTTCTAAATCAACTAATAATCCTGTTGCACTTTGATATCTATCTTCGGCATTTTTCGCCATCAGTTTCATGACAATTTCTGAAACTGCATCGGGAATGTCAGGATTCAATAACTGAGGATTGACTGGCGGAACGGCAATATGTCGGTAAACAACTTCTAGGGGATCTGGGCTGACAAATGGGATTTGCTGAGTCAGCATTTCATATAAAGTCACGCCCAGGGAATAAAAATCGCTACGATAGTCAAGAATGCGATTCATTCTTCCTGTTTGTTCAGGAGACATATAAGCCAGTGTCCCTTCTACACAATTAGGATTGGTAAATTGGGGAGTTTCTTTATTTAACCGCGAGGCGATACCAAAGTCAGCAAGTTTAACAGTATTGGTTTGTAAGTTAATAATAATGTTGCTGGGTTTGATATCTTTATGAATAATTTGCTGTTGATGAAGATGTTCTAAAGCTTTAGTTAATTCGATGGTAATTTTTAAAGATTGAATTAAGTCAAGAGTATTTGTTTGGACAAATTGAGCTAAAGATTGACCACCAAAATCTTCGAGTAATAGTCCGACACGATGCTCAAAATTTTCTAAACTTATAGCTTTAACAATGTAGGGAGAGTCTAAAGTCTGTTGAATCAAATATTCGTTTTTGAGGCGGGTAAACGCTTCTAGGGTGGGATATTCTTTTTTCAAAAGTTTGAGAATTACTGATTCTGTAGTTACTGGTGTGTGCGTGCGATAGATAATCGTTTGCAGTCCTTCATGGAGAGTGGAGAGGATAGGATATTCTGTAAGATGTGGCATTGGTTTTTAGTTTTAAAGGAACACAAATTAAAATAAAATCTGCACTAGTTATGGAAGAGTTACTGGTTTAATTATTCCCATTGTTCTAGCAATAATCACAATCATGTAAGTTATTAATGCCTCATATCAGTTTTTTGATTTAAAACTTGCAGGGAAAACTGATAAAAATATACAAAGGCAGATTTTAAACAAACAATTTTGGCTTATGGGACGGTTAATTAAATTCAGTAAATTACCCAGTTTTTTGAGAAGATCACCCTGACACTCAATTCTAAGTACGATGTTGCTGTAAAAGCTACTGTGCTTGTACTTAACCTATTGTAAAGAGAGCGATCGCACTTCAACACAACCAGAGTTGAAAAAATTCCGATGCTTGAATTTCCGGCATCTCAAGCTCCATATAATAGTTGAAGAAGTGAAACAAAACGAAACATCGTAAAATCTCTCTGCTGCCACATCTTCTCCAACAAACTCCGGTATTGACAATGGATGCAGGCTTTACCCGCAAAATATTGTCCTTACAAACTTAACTTTGGCAGACACGATTTTATCGGTCTGGTTGGCATCTACGCGGTTCCTTTCAATTTTTGATCATGGGAGAACACGGAAATTTATGGCCAGAATAGAAACCCGTACTGAACCAATGGTGCTGAACATGGGGCCACACCACCCCTCAATGCACGGGGTTCTGCGGCTAATTGTCACCTTGGATGGCGAGGATGTCATTGATTGTGAACCGGTGATCGGCTATTTACACCGAGGTATGGAAAAAATTGCCGAGAACCGTACCACTGTTATGTATGTTCCCTACGTTAGTCGCTGGGACTACGCAGCAGGAATGTTTAACGAAGCTGTCACAGTTAACGCCCCCGAAAAGTTAGCTGGTATTACAGTCCCCAAACGCGCCAGCTACATCCGCGTCATTATGCTGGAACTTAATCGCATCGCCAACCACTTGCTATGGTTTGGCCCGTTCCTCGCTGATGTAGGCGCACAAACTCCCTTCTTCTACCAATTCCGAGAACGGGAGATGATTTACGATTTGTGGGAAGCAGCGACAGGCTACCGTATGGTAAATAACAACTACTTCCGCGTTGGCGGTGTGGCTGCCGATTTACCGTATGGTTGGGTAGATAAATGTGAAGAATTTTGCGACTACTTTTTACCTGTAGTTGATGAATACGAAAAGTTAGTTACCAATAACCCCATCTTCCGCCGTCGTATTGAAGGTATTGGTACAATTACCCGCGAAGAAGCAATTAACTGGGGGTTATCTGGCCCAATGTTGCGTGCTTCTGGTGTGAAGTGGGACTTGCGGAAAGTTGACCATTACGAATGCTACGACGATTTTGACTGGGAAGTTCAGTGGGAAACCGTCGGTGATTGTTTAGCCCGTTATATGGTACGGATGCGGGAAATGCGCGAATCTGTGAAGATTCTCAAGCAAGCCCTGAAAGGATTACCAGGCGGCCCCTACGAAAACCTAGAAGCGAAACGCCTAGCTGCTGGCAAAAAATCTGAATGGGATGATTTTGATTACCAGTTTATTGGTAAAAAGGTTGCCCCCACCTTCAAAATGCCCAAAGGCGAAATTTATGCCCGTGTGGAAAGCGGTAAAGGTGAACTAGGCATTTATCTGGTTGGTGATGATAATGTCTTCCCCTGGCGCTGGAAAATTCGCCCCGCAGATTTCAACAACCTGCAAATTCTACCTCACTTATTGCGGGGTATGAAGGTCGCAGATGTTGTGGTCATCCTCGGTAGTATTGACGTAATCATGGGATCTGTAGACAGATAAGCAATGATTATTGTAGGGTAGGCATCTTGCCTGCCCTAACACACCAAGTAATTAAAGCACTTTTCAGTGATATAGCGTTTCTCAGTTGAACGCAGTACAAGTAAATAGGGACAGAGGCTAGAGGTTAGAGAAATGTACCTCATTGGAATGAAAACCGCTATATTCAGAGTAGTAAAATTAGCTTCTTGGCCTCTGTTACATTACTTTGCATCTGAAGGCTGATTTGCCTGAGTACTAACAAAAAAGAATTAAAATAAACTCAGGTAAAACCAGGGAGGTGAACATAATTATGTCGATAAAACTTTTACCAGACCTTGGAGATTTAGCTGAAGGACTAGGAGTTACAGGTATTGTTGGGGTTGTGCTAGTGCCTGTATTGTTGCCAGTAGTAGCTGGTGTTGGTAGACCAGTAGCCAAAGCAGTTGTGAAAAAAGGAATATTGTTCTACGAAAAAAGCAAAGCTGCGATCGCAGAAGTCAGCGAAGTCTGGGACGATATCATTGCTGAAGCTAAGGCAGAAGTTGGTGAAGAACGGATGAAATCTGCCGAACCCAGAGAAATCTAAGCTGCGTCACCAAAATCTGAATTATTTACGACTCCCGCAAGACATATCCCACACCCCGCACTGTTTGAATCAGGCGTTTTTGACCTTCATCTTCAATTTTCAGGCGCAGATAACGAATATAAACTTCAATCACATTTGACTCACCCATAAAGTCGTAACCCCACACATTTTCTAATATTTGTTCGCGGGTTAATACTTCGCGGGGATGTTCCATTAAGAACTTCAATAACTCAAATTCTTTCATTGTTAAATCAATTACCCGGCTATTTTGAATAGCGCGACGGGTTGAAATATCTAAAACTAACTCACCAAAGCGCAACTGTTCTGTCGTATCAATATCAGGTTTTAAATACAGGCGAATTAGCTTTAAAAATTCTTCTGGGCGGTAAGGTTTGAGAATATAATCATCCGCGCCAGCTTCTAGACAAGCTACACGGTCATCAACGGTATCCCGCGCCATTAACACCAGCACCGGAGAACGCATCCCAGTACTTCTGATATTTTTACATAAGGATAGTCCCGATTCGCCTGCCAACATCCGGTCTAAAACAATTAAAGCAGGTTGACAATCACGGCTATATTGCAAACCACTGGCGGCATCGTGGGCTAAAATCGCATCATAACCAGCTTCTTGCAAATCAGAAGATAGCTGATTTGCGAGGCTTTCATCAGTTTCAATCACCAACACACAGGGACTGTGAGCAACTGTCATAAATTTTAAGTCAAAAGTCAATGGTCAATGGTCAACAGGAGTAGCACTCAGCACTTGCCAATCACTTTGTTTTTCAATTCTATTTATAAATCAGTAATTCGGGAAAAAACCCAAAGAAACAATTTTGACCCTCCGAATTTTAGATTTTGGATTTTGGATTTTGGATTCTTTAGGGTACAAGCCCCAACGCCACTTGACGACAGTTGCCTCAAGTCGGGAGACCCTTTCAGCAGTTCCTCCTGGGGGAAACCCCCAAGACCGGACTGCTTCACCACGGCACTGTCTCCTTTATGCCGGGAAACCCGTCCATCGCAGTGGCTTCCCCATGTGTCTGTAAAAATCTAAAATCGTTAATCCAAAATCCCCAAGCCCCGCACCCTTGTGGTCGGGGTCAATCCAAAATCACAAATCTAAAATCCAAAATTACTTGACTCCAGTAAAGGTTGTCTATTGATAATGGGTGTCAGGGTTTAGGGGTGTATGTATCTCAAACCCTTACACCGTTCGGCTGACGCTCACGGCGAAGCCCCACACCCTGTCACCCCTACACCCTGTCTTCACAGACAATCTTGGTGCGTAAGTCCTAAACTATTGACCATTGACCATTATGGCAATTCCACAGAGGTGGGTTTGGCGATATGCGGTAGACCCCAGCCGAGTTTTTCCCGTAAGATGCGGAAAAACTCTGGTGGTTGTAGACGAATAAACCGGACACTATATTGCGATCGCTCTAAATATACCCGATCTTCCGAAAACACATAACAGCCACCATTGCCATCGACCACCATCACCAAACGCGGAATATTGACTGGATAAACATTTACAGTCTCCGTATCTGGGAACACCAAAGCCCTGGAAGCTAGGGAGTGAGGACAAATCGGTACTAACTGTAAAGCTGGTATCCCCGGAGTGACTACGGGGCCACCTGCACTGAGGGAATAAGCCGTAGAACCTGTAGGTGTCGAAATAATTATGCCATCTGCGGCAATATCCACTGGCGCGTGACGACCAATAGCAATTTCAAAATGACACATACTAGTTAACGGTTCTCGATGCAGCACCATTTCGTTTAAGCATAGGGCTTCCCACAATACCGACTCTCCGCGCAATACTTTCACAGTCAGCATTGCCCGTTCTTCAATTTCATACTCACCCGCCATTGATTGTTCCAGGGCTTGGGTAAGTTGATTGAGATAAGTTTCTGTTAAAAACCCCATGTGACCGGTATTAACTGTTAACAAGGGAATACCCAAGGGCGCAACTTGACGAGAGGCAGCTAAAACAGTCCCATCTCCCCCCAAGACAACTGCAAACTTCATGTCTGAGTCAAACCCAGGGGGTGTTAAACCATCAATTGGAGTGTGGCATACGGGACTTTCGGGATTAGCGTAGCCCAGTATTCCACCGATGCTACTGGTGACACATACATCCCAACCCGCAGCAGTGAGTTTCTCTTCTAGTTCGATAGCGACACGACTGGCTATCGGTTTTAAATCATTGTAGATAATGCCTGCTTTCGGCACATTCAAATATCCAAACTTTTAGCGATGCTTTGTACTATGTAATCCTGACATATTTTGAGTCCGTGAGCAAAAGTCAAAAAGAGGCTAGGGACTAGCATTTTTTACTCAGCACGAATGACTATTGACTATTAACCTTTTTAAATGGCGATCGTTTGTCTTTTTGCTTTTTGGTCTTGGTTTTTTCGTAGTTTAGCTCTTTGAGCTTTTTCATAATTCTACTAAAATACTCTTGTAAATAAACTTCGAGAGTAGTTGTTTCTTGTTGATTTAAGCCAAATACTTGATACACTTCATCCATTGGGGCGTTTAATGGTCTGCCACTGGCCAACACTTCTGTAAACGCCAGCCTATCTGCCACATTCCATCCCCACTGAAAGAACCGGACACATCGGCGTACAGTCCGCAATAAGTTTAACGGCATTCTGGTGACTTTGGCATCTTTACCAGACAAGCGTTCACATAAGCTAATAATTTCTTCTGCACTCCAAGCACGAGTTCCCACAACTGGGAAGGCTTGTTTTTCTGTGGCTGGTACAGTCAAAGCCCGCACAGCAAATTTCGCAATGTCTTGAGTATCCATATAAGCAATCGGTGATGACTCACCAGTTACCCAAACTGGCTGTGCTTCTAAAATCGGGATACCATATTGACCAATTAGCCCCTGCATAAAGCCAGCTAACCGTAAAACTGTGTAGTTAAGCCCCGATTCAGCTAAAAATAATTCTGTACACCGCTTAATTTCCATTAGGGGTACTTCGGGGTATTTTTCCGCATCAATTATAGAGAAGAAAATAAAACGTTCCACACCAGCCGCTTTGGCTGCTTGAATTAAGGCTACTTGCCCTTCCCAGTCTACCTGCTTGATTGTTAAAGAATCGGTGGCACGGGAAGTAGCTGCATCAATAATTGCGGTGACTCCTTCTAGGGCGGCTGGTAAGGTTTCGGGGTAACACAAATCTCCGAGAACGAGTTCCGCGCCCCACTCTTTGAGAAATGCCGCTTTTTTACTACTGCGGACAAGACAACGCACTTTATACCCCTCATCGATCGCACGACGAGCCACTTGTCTTCCTAAGGTGCCAGTGGCACCGACTATTAGTAATGTCATGAGGGCTGTATTAAATCTTAATGTTTTATGAAAAGAATCTTAACAGAATTATATCCGTAAACAAAAGTTTACACTTTTCTTAGAAATTAATTAATACCCGAAAATTAAGAAAACAGCGTTGTCCGTTGTGCGGACACGCTATTTTTTCAGATTCCAGAGAGATTATTCTTCTGCACCCTGAATTTTCAGCAATAAAGCACCTAAAGCCCAACCCACGAAGATTAAACTAAAAGCCAGAAAAGCTGTACTGAAAATTTCGCCACCCATTGTTGTGTGTCTCCTTTGTGAATCGTTTGTCATAATTCTAAAGGCTAACCTTTAGATTGCATATAATTTGGGCTGTTTGTTGCCATCTGGTAAATCAGGAGTAGAAGTTTTACTTTTACCAATGACCCCAGATAGACTGAAGTTACTCAACAGCTACCGTTGAATTAGACCTGTGTAAACAATTCTAAACTAGTTTGATGGTTAATCCCGATGATTGCGGGATCAAGGCAATTCCATGACAAATCGAGATAAATTAGCCTTATGTATCAAAGCGAGCCAAATCTCATAGCCAAATCACACAAAGTAATTCGGCCTCGATTAGCACTAACATTGGGAGATCCCGCAGGAATTGGGACAGAAGTAATATTAAAAGCTTTGGCTGATCCAGAAGTAACTCAAAATTGTGATGTCACGGTAGTAGGAAATCAAAATTGGTTAGTGCAGACTTATGACCAATTAAATTTATCGGGTAATTTAGTCGCCTTGGCAAATCCCCACAGCTTAAAAGTTATTGATGTGCAGTTGCAGGAAAATCTCGATGAAATTGTTCCAGGTGTGGGTAATGGGGTGAGTGGTGCGGCGAGTTTTGCTTATATGGAATATGCGATCGCCCAAACATTAGCAGGTGAATTTGATGGTATAGTTACAGCGCCCATTGCGAAATCGGCTTGGAAAGCCGCAGGTTATAATTATCCTGGTCAAACAGAACTTTTGGCAGAAAAATCAAATGTAGAGCGATATGGGATGTTATTTGTAGCGCGATCGCCTTACACTGGTTGGACAATCCGCACCCTGTTAGCTACAACACATATTCCCCTACGCCAAGTAGCAGATACACTCACACCCCAATTACTCAGCCAAAAACTAGATTTATTGGTAGAGTGCTTACAAACAGACTTTGGTATTAGTAAACCGAGAATTGCGATCGCAGGTTTAAATCCCCACAGTGGCGAACAAGGACAACTAGGAACCGAAGAACTCGATTGGTTGATTCCTTGGATCAAACAAGAACAGCAGAAACGCCCTCAATTGCTCTTAGAAGGGCCAATCCCTCCCGATACAATGTGGGTGAAACCTGGTCAAGCTTGGTATGGTAATTCATCCATCCAGAATCCAGCCGATGCGTATTTGGCACTGTACCACGACCAAGGCTTGATTCCTGTCAAACTCATGGCCTTTGACCGCGCCGTGAATACTTCCATTGGTTTACCATTTGTCCGCACTTCACCCGACCACGGTACAGCATTTGATATTGCAGGTAAAGGAATTGCTGACCCCACCAGTATGAAAGCCGCAATTCAATTAGCCTCTGAGTTAGCCAGTACTAGAAGGCAAGATCAAAAATATCCTTATGCTTGACTATCTAGATAAATATGCGCTATCCTTGTAAATTGTGTGGTTAAGGACGTATAGCTCAGTTGGTTAGAGCGCTACGTTGACATCGTAGAGGTCACTGGTTCGAATCCAGTTACGTCCATTTGTTGTACAGTGACTAATTATTTGTTGTTTTGTGATTTAAAGTTTGGTTTTGCCGCAACGGCAAAGCTATGCTTGAAAACTGTAACGGCAAAATCATGCCTGAAAAATTTTGAAAAAAAATCAACGTAAATTAAGCTAATCGGCATTTAAGCTGCAACATAGTCGCTATTACCTTTATTTTTGATTTTTCGATGCCACTTAATAATACCATTTTGGATTTTAGATTTTGCGAAAAGTTGCGTGGGCGGGTTCCCCGACTTGAGCAAACTTTTCAAGACAGATTTTGGATTGGGTAAGGGTTGATCGGTAAGCTTTTGAGCCATCAATCTGTCGCAATCATTTTTTAATTTGGTATAACTAACTCGCCTTGATTTAATAGCTCATCTAGCAGTGACTTTAATTCATCTACTGATTTAAACAGACGATGGGCAATATATTCTTTACATGAGTGCCAGACTAACTCGATAATGTTGTAATCAGGACTGTAAGCAGGTAAAAATTCTCGGACAAAATTAGGAAATTCTTCAGATATTTTAGCTAGAATATCTTTACGTTTATGAAAGCTTGCATTATCTAAAATTAAAATAATCTTCGACCCAGATTTTTCAAAATCTTCAAAACTGTTTCCTTGATTTATCCATTCTTGCTTAATTAATTCATTTAATTGTTGTAATTGCTCATAAAAAATATCTGCGTTTCCTTTTTTAACGAAAAAGCATACTCGTTTTCGGTCTAATTCTCTGATTGCTCCAATGACATTAACACGACCACAACGTCGTTGTCCTGGAACATTTTTACGTTTTCCTTTTTTACCCCAACCCTTACGCCGAATCACACGTAAACTGAACCCACTCTCATCCCAAAACCATACCTGTAAACGTTCTGGTTGTTCTCGCGCTATTAATAAATATTGAGCAAGTTTTTCTTTAAACTTCGCTCTTTCTATTGGGTTTTGTTTATCTTCTAAATCATATTTAGCCCAGATATAACTATACTTTTTTCTCTTTAATATCCTCCTCACTTGAGAACTACTTAAATCAATCCCTGTTTTCTCGGTTAAATACTTGGCTAGTCTTTCTGCTGTCCATTTCCCAAATTCGTAACCTAATTCTGATGGGTCTTGGTCAACAGTTTTTAATAATAGTTCAATATATTCAGGAGTCGCTTTTCGATAATATGCGTACTCTCTTTTATTATGTAGAGTTTCTAGATCATCTGGATCACCGTGCATACACCAATATGCTACTGTTCTGTGCGAACAGCCCAAAAACTTTGCAATTTCTTGTTGTGGTTTCCCATCATTTTGCAGCAGAATGATAAGTATTCTTTCCCTAACGTGTGGTAGCTACGCTTTCTTTTAGAGCTTCTTGTAGATTGCTGACTTGTGACGGTTTTAAAAAGTTTTTGGCTGGGGGCGGCATAGTTGCTTTTGAACGGCTTCATCTTATTATTATGCAACTTTAGTGCCGATTAGCTTACAAAATTAGCTGACACAAGAATGAGCCTTGTAGTGTTGTTGACGGCAAAGTTATGCTTCCAGTAGCGGCAAAGTTATGGGTAAAGTCACAGAATTTGAGTTAAAAATCTATGTATGATATATATGTAACACGGTAAATCTAGCAACATACCGGGGTAAGAATAGCAGAGGGACAACGGCGGTGGGCATAGTAGTTGAGAATGTATCCAAAAATTTTGGTAGTTTTAAGGCAGTTGACCAAGTTGACTTAACAGTTAAAAGTGGTTCACTGGTGGCATTGCTTGGGCCATCTGGTTCTGGTAAATCTACTTTACTGAGGCTAATTGCTGGTTTAGAAATGCCAGATAGTGGCAAAATCCTTCTGACTGGAAAAGATGCTACTTATCAAAGTGTGCAAGAACGAAATATTGGGTTTGTGTTTCAGCATTATGCTTTGTTCAAGCACATGACTGTGCGGCAAAATATTGCTTTTGGTTTAGAAATTCGCAAAGCCCCAACTAAGAAAATTCAAGGGCGGGTAGAACAGTTACTAGAGCTAGTACAATTGGGTGGATTAGGCGATCGCTATCCTTCACAGTTATCTGGTGGTCAAAGACAACGGGTAGCATTAGCGAGAGCCTTGGCAGTCGAACCGGAGGTGTTATTGTTGGATGAACCCTTTGGTGCGCTGGATGCCAAAGTGCGGAAAGATTTACGGGCATGGTTACGCCGCCTCCATGATGAAGTTCATGTTACCACTGTTTTTGTTACCCACGACCAAGAAGAAGCAATGGAAGTGTCGGATGAGGTCGTAGTCATGAATAAAGGACGGGTGGAACAGGTAGGTACACCAGCAGAGATTTACGATAATCCCGCGTCGGCATTTGTGATGAGTTTTATCGGCCCGGTGAATGTTTTACCAAACACTTCCAGAATTTTCCAAAGCTCTGGATTTGATGCACCACACCCAGAAGTGTTTTTACGTCCCCAAGATGTCATTATTGAAAAACAAGCCAATGGTGCAACGGCATCTGCTAAAGTCAGCCGCTTAATTCATCTGGGTTGGGAAATTCAAGTAGAATTAACTTTAGATGATGGACAAGTAGTAACAGCTCATCTCACACGCGATCGCTTCAACGAATTAGAGTTAGAGCCACAACAACGGGTTTACGTCAAACCCAAAGATGCCAAATCCTTTCCGGTATACTACTCAATCTAAAGTTAAAAATTAAATAATTACTTGCAAAAGAAGGATGAAGTACATTTATCCTTCTTTTTTGCTGTTAGGACTTACGCCAGAAGGTACTCCCAAACATAAACTCTCAGGACTTACGCACCAAGATTGTCTATGAAGATTGGGTGTAAGGGTGCAAGGGTGTGTGGCTTAATACATACACCCCTGTACCCCTACACCCTCGCCAAAACACTTGATTTTTCGTTTTTATGCGTAACCTTGTGTATAGGTGTTCCAAACCTCCACACCCTCTTGATGCGTAACTCCTACGTGTATAAGTTATTCTTTATTTTTCTTTATACTTCTATAAGTATATACTTACTTTTCTTAATATTCACTTAAGATTTAGAGATAAAATGTCTTTAAACTTTAAGTTGCAGTGTTCAGTTTTCTAAACTTGCCTACAATTAGGCATAGATAACCTCTACCCAATGGTAGAATTTTTGAGCAAAACAATCAGGCATAATTTTTGTCTGCTTAAATAAAAATATGAATGAAACATTACACCAAGGTATCAAACATCAACCAGCTAAAATACCTAATAGCACAGTTAAAAACATAACAAGAGCTTGATGTTAGGCAGATAAATCTCTGTTACTGTGACAATATCAACTCATAATCCCAAAACTTAAGTTGGAATAGTTACAACTTTTTGTTAGCCAAAATCACATAGATAACTACCACCAATCATTCTTTCTCAAATTGCCAAAAGTTAAAAAAAGAAAAATCACGAAAATCTTGCTGAGATGTTTACTGCCATTTTTATTTGTAGAAATTTTAAATTCTTGTAATCAAGAAAGCTGGATTAAAGTCAGTAGCAGACAGATATAATGTATACATTTTTAAATTATTGGTTAAGTTCTGCAAATCCGACACTGAGAAAAATTGCTACCAAAAAGCAGCTTTATGAAATCTTATAAATTGCTACAATGAAACCCCGTAGAAACCGATAAAACTTCAAAGAAAGAAAACTTACTTTGGTTCTATGATTTAAGAGCTCAACCTATATCTATTAAAAATCCCTATTATTGACACCCCAAGCAAAAATAAAAGGTAAAAATATGAAGATAATTCCAGGTTTATCTAGGTCATTTGCGCTGCAACTACTAACATTTACAGCAATAGCCACGGCGACAACCTTAAAACATAATTCGTTACCAGCTTACGCCCAAGAGGCTCCCAAAGAACCCCAACCCACAACAGAGCGGATTTGCTCTTTAGATCCTGTGGAATCTTTATTACCACCACCCCAAGCCAAAACTAGCAATTCTTTATTTTCATACCTAGCTGCTGAGGGATTTACTCAGAGCAAAGATGGTTCCTGGGTATGTTATGTCAATGACCCGAAAAAAGAAGGACGTTATTACACCTTATTTAAAGTTCAAGAGCTAAATGGAAAGCTGGTTGGCAGTTCTTTTTTAGACGGTGGGAATTTAATTGAAGGTCAAGATAACCGCACCTTAGATTTTTTTATGACGCTGATTGAGCATCATCTCAATGGTGATCAAGAAAATCGTCAAAGCATACGTAGATATTTAGAATCCTTTATCTCTTTAGTCAAAGAAGGCAAAATCAAAGCTTCCCGTCGCGGGTTTTTGTTTGACCAACCCAACCGTGCTTTAGTCGTCTACCACACCATTGGTAATGGTGCAGCAGGAGAAATCAAAGGGACAGCAATTACCCTCAACATTCAAATATCTGATAAAGTCAATGCCAACTCAACCAAGAGTGCAGTGCCAACTTCTGTAGGAGAGAATATCCAACCTAACCAAAAATAACACGAATGATTGAATGGCTTGTGAGTGGTGTTTCGTTTATTGACCAGGAGATGTATCTTGTTGAAATCAACTGTCAAAAGCATAGGAATTTCGTTAACGTCTTTGGCAGTAGTATTGTCTGTTTGCCAATCTGCTAACGCACAACTAAATGTAGGACAGCGTAAAATCCAAAGAGGACTGGAGCGTGAGTACCTCCAATATCAGCTAGAAAATCGTAATCTCAGCGATGCGATCGTCATCCCTAGCTGTATTGTGGGTAGTGGTACTGGCTGTAATAAAACTGGCACAGTCCTGCAACAATTACTGGCAATTAATGGTGGCCCTAGTTACTACGATTTAGTAATTCGAGCCGCCGGGGGACAGCAAAACTACCAGAATTTCGCGGCTTTTTATGGCAACAATGAAAGATTGCCAGAAATTCCGTTTGCATCGTTTTGGAAAAGACAGTCTCCATCAATTGTGGATGGTTATCAATACGTCCTCGGCCAGCCTGTGAGCCGTAGTCCGGTGGCTGGTTTGGGTGCAGTGACTAGAAACTTTGCTTGGTCACCAATATCTAGAGGTGATAATTCTCTTAGTCCCAGAGAAGGACTATTAGATTTGAAGTATTCTTTCGGGCGTGAACTCTTGGTTGAGGTATCAAAAATTCCAAATCTCCAACAGCAGATTCGTGCTTTAGATTTGCCTCCTGAGATGACGCAGTTTTATTTAAATAACCTCTCGCAAGGGTTAAATGCTTTAAAAACTGGAAATGAAGAGGCACTACAAGAAAACATTTTAAGAATCTTTTCCTTTCCCTATTCACCTAACTACACAACAAGTCCTAACTATGGGCGGGTATCTCTGGACACACCAAAAGAGTTAGACAACATTGAAGGTATCCCTATAGGTGGTGAAGAACTCAACCCCGACATCGCATTATTAGAACCAGACTCATTTTTGCTAGAGTCAGATACTGGACTAGCTTTAGATGTTGGTACCATAACTGGAAGTGCTTTTAACCCCTTGTATCTCAGTCCGGCGCTTTTATTGCTATTACTCCTGACAGGTGGAGGTGGTGGTAATTCCTCTCGTGCAGTCACAATTCCTCCAGTGGTTCCACCTGTTCAACCTACTCCCAACCCAACCCCAACCACACCACCACCAGTCAGGGTGGATGAACCATCAACACTGACCGCTATACTATTGCTGACACCTTTATTGGGTGTACTCAGCTATAAAAAGCGCACCACCAGAACAAAAACTTGTGTGAAATATTAAGAGTCATCTTTGATTTTTGAAAAAGCTTCAATATCTTTCAGGTCGGCATTTACCATTGTTTTTTAGGTTGGTTGAGAGTTGGACTGCAAATTACCATCCCAGCTATCTTTGATTAATAAAAATCCCTCGGCAAGCTACCGAGGGATATATTAATTAGTACTTTTCACCTAAAAATATCCCACTTCCTTAGAATACCCATTCGGTTTAAGATGAGTATGCCAAAATGCCAAATTGTTGTTATTTATGACTCAGCTGATCGAATACGAAGAAGCCAGCGCCGAAGTTCGTGCAGTCTATGATGATATTCGTGCAACACGACAAACAGATTACATTAATAATTTTTGGAAAGCTTTAGCTAATCATCCGCCGACGCTACAACGTACTTGGCAGACAATTAAGGAAGTGATGACTGGCCCTGGTGAACTTGACCCACTGGTGCGCGAGTTGATTTATATTGCTGTGAGTGTGACGAATGGCTGTGATTACTGTATATCGTCCCATACGGCTGCTGCCCGTGCTAAAGGAATGAATGATGCGATGTTTGGCGAACTGCTGGCGATTGTTGGGACTGCAAATATGACTAATCGTTTGGCTAATGGTTATAAAATTCCAGTGGATGAGCAATTTCAGTCATAATGAGGAGCTTAATAGAAAAACTTTGACTGGCATTAACGATTCATGGCTACCCGCACCCGCAGATTTAACTTTATCAGCGAATGAAGTTCATATCTGGCGAATTGACCTTGATATAGTAGACTCACTACAAGAAAATTTTGCTGCAACTTTATCTAGTGATGAACTGACTCGCGCTAACCGATTTCGTTTTGTGGAACATCGCCAGCGTTTCATTGCGGGTCGTGGTAGTTTGAGAAATATATTGAGTCGTTACTTAAAGATTGCACCACAAGAAGTAAGATTTGACTATGAACCTCGTGGTAAACCACTTTTAGCTGATGGTTTAGCAGCTAGTGGTTTGTTGTTTAATTTGTCGCATTCTCAAGATTTGGCTTTGTGTGCGGTGAATTACACAAGCAAAATTGGCATTGATTTAGAGTATATGCGTTCTGTTTCTGATTTGGAGGCTCTTGCTCAAAGGTTCTTTTTACCGCGAGAATATGAGTTAGTGCGATCGCTTCCTCCTCATCAACAACCAGAAGCATTTTTTCGTTATTGGACTTGTAAGGAAGCTTATTTAAAAGCCACAGGTGATGGAATTTCGCAGTTAGAGCAAGTAGAAATATCTCTCACACCTCAACAAAGTGCTAAATTACTCACATCTGAAGACTGGAGTCTTGTGGAGTTTACACCTGCTGATAATTATCGTGCGGCTGTGGCTGTGGCGGCTTCTGGTTTGGATTTCAAATATTGGCAGTTCAACGAAAGAACTGTTAAAAAATCCTCCTAATATTACGCCACCCAATTCCAGATAGAAAAATTAAAAGCGTAAGTATAAAGTGATATGGCAAACCAAGTTAAAATTGCATATCCCCAACGATTGTGGCGAGAAAATACCAAACCTAATGCCCATGAAAGCGACACAATGCCATAAGCATAACGACTAACAGACATCAATGCTCCAGAAAAGATGATGAGTAACAAAGAACAAAAACCGTAGGTTACAGCCGTTTTACTCAACTGGTGGCGAAAATACCACAACATATAACCGCCACCAAATACCATCACAACTTTAATTAAACTGTCTTTGCCCACAGCAATAGCATCAGTTAAAATTTCCCACCAACTTGGTTGCGCCCATGCTTTTTGGATATGCACAAATGCTAAAGGATCTTTGAAAGCAATGGCACAATATACACTAAATGAAATTAATCCTAATGGGACACAAAATCCGGCAAGATAAGCACTTAATGGTTTCTTTTCTTGCCAAGCAAGCAAAATAAAAGTAGGTAATAATGTAATTCCTGTGGCGCGAGTTGCACTAGCCAAAGCCCCACAAATAGCAGCCCAAACATATTGACGATTATCGAATGCTCGCAAGGCTGCCGTAGTCAATAATAAAAATAAACCTTCAGTATAAATAACTGTGCCGTATAAAGAAAACGGACACCAAATCATCACAGCAGTTGACCATTTTGCCACATAACTTCCATGACGTTCTTTGACCCAAGAATATAACAGTAGCAATGCCCCTAAAAAAGCAAAATTATTTACTAATGTACCCGCTACTTCAAAGGGTAAACCCAACACCATTAATCCACGACTAATTAAGGGAAATAAGGGATAAAAAGCAATAGGATATTGATTGCCATCTCTAGCATAGCTATAACCTTCAACAGCTATTTTGCGATACCACTTGCCATCCCAATGAGAAAATAATTCCCAACCTGGTTGCGGAAAAAAACCAGGATTATAGTCTAGGGGATATGGAGGTTGCCAGTATGGATGCACAGGTGATGTGTGCATTAAAGGAGCAACAACTTGCATAGCAATAATAATTACAAGTCTGCTCACGAGCCACATTAAAATTATAAAAAGATAGTCATTTATGGGGAAATTAATATTTTTAAATAGTATTGGTTGTTTAATTAGTTTTTTCATATAGGAATCATATTTGATTTTTGAAATATATGTAGGATGTATTAGCGACGGTGTAATACATCTACAGCAAAGTTTTCGGTGCGTTACGGCTTACGCCTAACACACCCTACTGGCTTTCATTTTGGATGACACTTCGCTATATTTTCGTCAACAAGTTTAGTGCCTAACTCACTATCATAATATTACTTAAGATTAAATGGTTGGCAAAATCAGACTTTAGGGAGATTTACGAGGTTGGCGTAATTCCCAGAGTGAGTAATACTCATCTCGATAAACAAGATTTATTTTAGCTTGGTTTTGAGTTGCTAATTTTTGTCGCCAAGTATCAGCAATATTGAGTAGGAAAACTTGGGTATAGCCGTCGGGAATTTTGGGAATAATTTGATTTTTCACCAACTTTAATTGGACAGTTGGATCTAAAAGATAACTCAAAGAAAAGATATTCCCATAATTAATTTCTTCCCCATCACTAATTAATAATGAACGGGAAGAACGATGAATAATTTGAGCAACTTGGAAGTTATCATAACTCACGCCTTTATTCCACCAAGTGCCAGCTTGATAATATACCCGCGCCGAAACTAGTCCAGTAACAATCAGCAGTGATAAAATGATTTGCCAAATTCTGCGTCTTGCTAAACCACCGTTATGAATTTGTGTAGCTAACAAATAAGCAACAGCAATTTGAATACCTAAATAAGCTGGGAAAAAATATGGCTCAGAACCTATCTCGATGCCACCAGAGTTTAAGGCTGATAAAATTAATGGTAATGATGGTACTAACATCAAAATTACAATAAATAGCCAAGTTTGATAGTTAGCAGTCAGACAGAGAAAGGCAATTGCACATCCGACTAAAATTACCAAAAGTCCTAAAATTAGATAACTGTAATTGTTATCTAACATCATATCTAAATCAAAAAATATTCTTCTGAACTGTGTTAGTAAGAATGGGAATACAGGCTGTGATGGTAATTGGCTATTTACTTCATTATTTGAGATTAAGAACTGCAAAAATTTGGCTAATCCAATAATTAGCCAAGGAATAAATGCAAAAAAGGCGACAACTGAAGCTGAGAGGTAAGCTAAAAAAGCTTTATTGAAGCGAAATCCGGCAATTGTGATCACATAAATTCCATGTGCGATCGCAACCAATATACTCCATATACAGGTGTAGAGGCTTAATACTAAAGTGACTGTATAAAGACTCCAATGAGAAAACTGATCTGGTGTTGATTTATCTCCAGATGTTGACTCTAGTCGTAAAGCGCGGATGAGTGCAGCACTGTTAATGATAATAATGACAAACCACAGAATATATTCTTGGGCTTCTGTGCCATATATCAGATAAACTGGAGAAACTGCGGCAAGTGCGATCGCAATCCCAGATACTGATAAGGATACAGGAAATAATTCCCGACATAACCAATAAATAGCCGGAAATACTAACAAGCTAATACAAGCTGATAAACTGCGAATCGATGTAATTGAATTACCAAAAATCTCTAGCCAAAATCGCGCGATCGCAAAATAAAGTGGTGTACGTTGCGGATTTTCTTTCGCTAAAGACATAATTGTATCACTCAGTCCTTTTTGGGAATTCACACCTTGGAACTGAGTTAAACTCTCTGGAGAAATTACACGATTATTAAATAATTGCTGCTTGACTTCCGCAACTGTATAGCCAGAAATTCGCAATGATGTATATGTTTCATCATGAGAATAAACTTTGCTATCTAGATTAAAAAAGCGGAACAATAAAGCCATCACCAGCAAAACAATAATTAAAAACCGCAACCAACTTGGCATGATGGTGTTCTGCTGCATAGTTACATAAATTATATAGGAATCCGATTTGATTTCTGAATCTAGTTGTGTAGGCAGGGAGTAGGGAATGGGGAGTAGGGAGTAGGAAAGAAGCTTGACCTGAGTGTCCTGATTTTTTTCATAAATCAAATATGAGTCTTATAGGGAGATGAAAGATGGCGGACACTAGTAAAATTATTTATTTTTCAAACACTTGGGTAAATGCCATTTTGTAAAATTTTCTAGATTAGAAATAGTCAAAAAATCAATTGTTTTAAACTGTCGATCAATCGCTGGTAAACTACATATTTTAGCCCCGATACTTAAATAAGCTTGTAAAATCTTGGGAATTTCTACTTGACATTTATCTAAATTAGGTGGCGTAATTTCTAACTTGTATGGCGAATTGGGAGATACTAAAATACTTGAATGCGTGAAATTGTTTTTTTGAAAAAAATGATATGCACAAGCAGCTTGTCTCGCAGATTGTGTGAGTAATGAAGCACAACCAAAAAAATATTTATTCTTACTCCAGATGAGATAATTTGCTAGTCCTTCCCACAGTAATAACAAGGCTTGACTGTGACGAAATTCTTTAGCAATACACGCACGTCCAACTTCTACCGATGTTTGCAGTATATGTTCAGGAATTGTGCTGAGATTAAACACATCAGCTGCATCAAAACCTAAACCTTGAGATGCCATTTGATAAGTTTGCATCCGATAAGTGCCAATTGTTTGACCAGTTTGTTTGGAAATCAACATTAAATGATGACAAACTTCATCAAATTTATCCCTATCCATCTGGGTGAGGCTAGAACTAGAAAATCCCAAGCCTAATTCCAGATTAAAAACTTCAAACCGCAAGCGGAAGATAGATTCTAATTCTTCTTCAGTTGCAGCCAGTCGCAAAATATACTTGTCGGTTTGAAGGACTGGAAAATCTGTCCAAGAAGAAGAAAGATTGCGTGAATAATGAATGTTGCGGTAAGAAATTTCCATCTGTCTTCCAACTGAGATGTGCGGAGATATCCTAGTCAATTCACACGCTTTACTCAAACATTCGATGCACTATCATACCAAAGCGTTACAGGCGTGATTTTCTAGGATATATTTCCAGAAAGGTCTTTTGATAAATCTTGAATTAGTAGCGTGTCAGGTTTATCTGAGAATTATCACCAAACCTCTTCTGAAAACAGTATTGATTTTCCCCATTTCATCAACAAATCCTCTCCCCGTCATGATTTGAGAAGTTAGTAGAGTCACCAGAGTGAGAAATGAGTGCTTTTATTATGCCTTTGAGTTAAAGAAAAATCTGGCAATAAGATACAAATTTTACGAATACATGAATTAATTTTGTTGTCAATAGACAATTTTCAGATTATGTAGTGTTTTTTGGTTAAATGTTATACAAACTGGTTATGAATTCATCCTTTATACCCTATCTGATGAGCCAAATTAACTGGCTTCGTCATTTCGCATCAATACTACTAAGCAGCAACAACTTACAGCTAATTTGATTAAACTTAAAGCCCCAGTTTTTAAGACAATAAAAGCACCCAAACCGATTAAAATAAAAGGTACAAGCTGATTAATGTAGCGAGTTAAAATATCTGCGATCGCCTTTTGATCAGCTAACCTATAAGCAACGTAGCATAAAACACCCAACAATAAAAAAAATACCCCAATAATTACCCAAAAGCTAGTTAAATTACTACTAGCAAACAGGGGAATATACACACTAATATTATCACTGCCATTAGCAATAGTTACTGCCGCAACACTATAAGTCTGGGGAGCGATAAAACTAATAGTATCTCTTCCTGAAGACGTGAAATTTTCTGCTACCAACTCTTCTTGATTGTCATCTTCTGGATTAATCAAATTACTAATACCGATAGCGATGGGAATCAAACCTAACAATCCCAACCAGTTAGCACCTAAAACAAAACCACCAAATAAACCAGATAAACTTAAAATGACTAGGACAGTAAAACCTAAATACTGTCCTACAAAAATATGTTGCGGTCGAAAATCAGTATTGATTTGCGAAAAAAAAAGTAGCAAAATCACAATATCATCAATATTAGTGGCGCTAAAGGCAACAACACCTGTACTAATTGCACTAATTAAATCATCCATTTGCTAGAGGCTGAAACTTGGGTATGAATAATTTAGCTACATCTTTTTTTGAAGGCATCATTGCTTTCTCTGCTACTAATATTGATGACATCATAGTTCTACTACTACTATTCTCTCAGGTAGGTGGTAAATTTCGACGGCGGCATATTATATTTGGTCAATATCTTGGGTTTTTAGCTATCATCATTGCCAGCTTACCAGGGTTTTTTGGGGGTTTAGTTGTGCAGCGTGAATGGATAGGATTACTCGGAATCTTACCAATTGCGATCGGTGTGATGCAATTGCTCAACCGAGAACAAGAAACTATCGCCATTCAAGAAGTAAACACTGATTTTAAACAGCATTCACCAGTTAATTCATTATTATCTTTAATTTTGAGTATTTTGCATCCCCAAACTTATAAAGTTGCCGCAGTCACAATTGCTAATGGTGGGGATAATATTAGTATTTATATTCCCTTATTTGCTGGTCAAACCTTTGCCAGTTTGGGAGTAATTTTAAGTGTATTTTTAATTATGGTTGGTGTTTGGTGTACTGTTGCGTATTTTTTGAGCCAACACACTACCATTGCTTATCTTTTAAGTCGCTACGGTAAAATTATTGTGCCTTTTGTCTTAATTGGCTTAGGTTTATTCATTATGTACGAAAGAGGTACATTCAACTTACTACCTTGGGTCAATAGTCAATAGTTTATTTGATGATGAACACTAGCCTCTAGTCTTTCACTAAGCTTGATAAACTAACTTCCAACTTACCATCATCAAGATTGCATAGATAATAAATCGCAGTGGGCGTTGTGGCGCTATTTGACAGATTTTTGCACCCAACAATACTCCCGGAACGGAACCTAACCATATCGGTAACACCAAATTCCAATTAACTGTGCCTAAGCTGAGGTGTCCTAGGGAGGTAAACAATAATAAAATTGCAGCTTGCGAAATATCTGTCCCTACTAACTTACGTGCATCAAGGCGGAAAAAGGCTATGAGTACCAAGGCAAACATCGAACCAGAAGAAACACTCGTTAGTCCAACCAAACAGCCTAAAACTGACCCCAAAAGTATGGTGTAGAAACGACCTAAATGAGTAGTTAAGTCGATTTTTGGTAGTTCTGGTAAACTGAATTTAGGAAAAAATGTCAAAAGTAACAGTTGTACCAACGCTAGTACAGTAATGAGTAAAATTGTCCCCCCTAGCAAGCGCAGCAAAATACTGTCTAGGTTATATTCTCCAGAGTGCTTTATATAGTGCAGTATCCCCACACCCAACATTGAACCCGGAACACTACCCAAAGCCAGCCACTTGACTACTTCAGCGTCTAAGGTTTGTTGTTGCCAATGCTTAATGCTGCCAACTACCTTCATTAAGGTGGCGGCTACAACATCAGAACTGACAGCAATTGATGGCGGAACTTGAAAAACAAATATCAACATTGGGGTGATGAGAGAAGCTCCACCAATTCCTGTTAAGCCAACGACAATGCCCACCAAGAAGCTTAATAGTGGCAATAATAAATAATCCATACTCCTTCCAAAAATGCGGGTTTCTCGTACAGTCAAATCTGTCTACAGCAAAGCAGGAAAAACTACCGCCAAGTGCTAGGGGAAGCTCTTGGTGGTAAGAGATGATCCTTGTTGAAGATGAAGAACAGTTTTTTTACAGTGCTTTTAGCAAAGAACTATAAGCCGACTGGTTTACCGTATTTTACCTATAAATAGGACAAAACGTCTAGCCTAATCTGACTGGATCAGGACTTACGCAGCAAAAATATCTGTGGGAATTGGGTGTGGGGTTTTGAATACTTACACCCTTACACCCTCATACCCCTGCACCCTGTTCTAAAACCTTATTTTTTCGTTTTTTTGCGTAAGTCCTATGGATGTAGCGAAAAGACCAGATGTACTACGACTAGATTTATAATTACCAAAATTATTGGTATTATGTCTGTCCAATTCTCACCAATGTGAGGGGAATTTATGTTTTTTAAATACTTTTTGTCAACTTTTTGTCAGGAATGTTGAGATGGGGTGTAGGGGTTTAAGGGTATAGGGGTGTGAGGTTTTTAAACATCTGCACTCCTACGGGGAAGTCAAAAGTCGGATAATTTTTGACTTTTGACTTAATTGTGGCTATGACTGCCTCAGTCTTAATACTTATTCACGATTAGGAACTGCGGGTTTTTTCCCGGAATTACGCACATTGACAACCTTACTCAGTAAGTCGAACCAAAAAGGCGCACCCATTGAAATGGCAATTCCACTGACAAACCAGCCAGCAAGCATTGTTAAATAGTGTTGGATGAAGGCGATTGTAAATTGATTATTTCTAGTGGCTTTTGGTATTTGTTGGTCGAGGTTGACTTGGTTCCAGCCAATTGGGAGAGAAATATCTGTCAAAACTTGGTCGGTTGCTTCTTTGAGTTGTTTTAAATCTTGAGCGTTATTAGTTTCGACTATTTGACCGGCACTATTGACAATTGCTGTGCGAATTGCGGTATCTTTCGATAATCTGCTGACAATATGGAATGTATCTGCATTGGCAATAATAGCGATCGCAAAACCAATTAGCAACGCCACACCTTTGGCATTCCGCTTATAAACACCAGAGGCGCGTTCCATTGAGTTATTAAAGGTTTGCTCAATTTCGCGGCGTAATATATTAACGCCATCCTCTGTTGATTTGGCTTTCAGTTGAGCGCGTTTAGCTAATGTCGCCATATTACCCACCACAGAGGGCGGTAGTTTTTGACTAAACTGTTCTAATCTTTGGCTGAGATATTGAAATGTTTGGTATGCTTCGCTATCTTGATCTTGAAACTCCTTGATAAACTCTTGCTGGACTTCACTACCAACACTAATTAACTGCACAACTTCGTTAATCCCAGGGCGTAATCCTTTTAAACAAATTGTCTGTTCAATATCATCAAAAGTATCTGCTCTTAAAACTTTTAACCGCCCAAGAGCATTATTTAATAATTCATGTTCTGGCATATCAGCAGCAAAACAGCCGATATATCTATCTACACTTTTAGCCATACGACTCAGGCTTGTAGATAAATCTATTTTATCTTTCTGGAAATCAGCAATAATGAGTTTAAAACTTTCTGCTACAGTTTGATTAAATTCATCACGAGTATTTGCTAAAAACTCTTGAATATGAGCATCTGTATGATCTATCCTCGCTTCTATCCGAGATAAGATAATTTCAAATTCTGCTAATTGCTGATGTGTAAAATTTATCAGTCTTGATTCTGTTAACTTTTGGACGAGCTTAGGTAAGCCTAATGTGTCCATCAAGGTTGTCGCAAAGGTTTCCGCCGGGATGTAAGAAGGCGCACTATGTTTTTGCTTTCTTGCTTCGTCTTTGCCATTTCTGAGATACCCAAAAATACTTTTAGTTCTCTTTTCCCCTGGCAGAGAAATCTTATTCAGAATAGAGGATAATAACCAAATAAACTTCCGTGGTAAGGTTGTTAAAAATCCTTTAGCTTCTTGGTTAACACTTTGCAGCAACGGATGATTATATATGTCGTTTACCAGTTGAATAACATTATCATCATCTGATTTGCTGACATCACCTGCAATCAGAATTTCAATTGATTTTTTTAAGTGAACAGCCCGCCATTGTAATACTGTTGTCAGTAGTTCCTGGATTTCTGAAGCCAATAAACTTAATATTAAGTAAATAAATACTAATCCAATTGTTATATCTAGTATAAAAGGTAGACTCATCGATTGTTTCCCAACAAATAATACACACCTGGTTGGTAACAGTTGTATCATTTTTAGCAATCAATGAGTGTTAAATAAAATGAAAAAAAATAGTAGGGTTGCTCAAAAAATTTATCGCTAATCAGAGAAAATTGAGTTAACCTGGGAATCTAGTAATTGTAAAGACAAATGTTGTAACAGGGTGCAACATTAGAGATGCGCTTTGGTCTCTATGCAATACAAAGTGCTGAGTGGAAAGTGCTGAGTGCTGAGTTGAAAAACCATCCACGTTAGCATGAAGGCGCTAGTTCCAGTGAAATTGAAATGCTGCATAGGTCAATGAGTACTTTTTCTTGACTCAGTAAGCAACGTACTGACTCCTCAGCACTAAGTAAAGTCAAACTAGCAAGTAAAATGATGATCGTAGAATATGCAACAAGGAAGCTTTATTTGGGGTCATCGAGAAAAGCAGCATCGGGCGCTGGAAAAATGGATTGATTGGGTTTGGATATTAGTATTGCTGTTGGCGGCAGTGCTATTATTTAGTATCAATCTGGGAAACTTACCGTTGCGAGATTGGGATGAAGGAACGATCGCTCAAGTTTCCCGTGAAATTTGGAATGCACCCGCAGGTTCTCTACGTTGGCTTTATCCCACTTTAGGCGGCGAACCCTACTATAACAAGCCACCTCTAGCCCATTGGTTAATTGCGGGAACTTACGCTGTTGTCGGCGTGAATGAGTGGACAACACGTTTGCCCGGAGCAATTTTAACAGCTTTGTCTGTGCCTTTGCTTTACTGCATTGGTCGAGAAATCTTTCGTCAACGTTGGGCGGCGGTTTACAGTGCTTTAATTTATCTGACAATGCTGCCTGTGGTACGTTATGGCAGATTAGCAATGAGTGATGGCGTGTTAGTCTGCTTTTTGCTAGTGATGATGCTGTGTGTATTGCGATCGCGCCGTGATTTACGCTATTGCTTGGGCGTGGGGATTAGTTTTGGCTTGATTTGCCTCACACAAGGGTTTTTCGGCATTTTTCTGGGTGCGATCGCTATGATATTTTTATTTTGGGATACCCCCAGATTGCTCACAAGTTACTATTTCTGGACAGGTATCTTAATCGGAATTTTGCCGACTGTAGGTTGGTATGTTGCCCAAATCTCGCACTATGGTTATGCTGTGGTGAAAGTAGGCTTACAAAATCAATCTCGTAGCCAAGTTGATACATTTCTCATCAATAGTTATCAAGTACCTTGGTATTACATGATTGAGCTTTTGAAGTGGACATGGCCTTGGTTACTATTTGTACCCCAAACTTGGCGTTATGTTTGGGAAAATCGCAACCTGAGTTGGGCGAAATTAATTCAGGTATGGTGTGGCTTTTATTTGGTTAGTATTTCTTTGTTAGATACCAAATTACCTTGGTATATCTTGCCAATATACCCAGCTTTAGCTTTAGCCTTTGGGGCGCTATTAGCTGAGACAGAAAACTTACCTTTATTGTCATCTTATCCCCGCAGTTGGGTAGTGGGATTGTCTGTACTGGCGGTTCTGGCTTCTGCGAGTAGTATGTATTTTAGTTGGGGTATACCGCCCAAAACAGATTTACAACTGATTTTTGCCGCAGTTGCAATCACGATGATTTTGGCAGCAATTTTAGCAGAACGTGGTGATGGGCAATTTTTAAAGATTTTATTTTGGGGAAGTTATATTGCATTATTTTTATTAGTGAAATCTAACTATTGGGCTTGGGAATTATCCGAAGCTTATCCAGTTAAACCAGTGGCGACGATGATAGCCCGTGTGAATCCTGCTGTCAAAAAGATTTATACATCTTTTCCTCACCATCGTTCGTCTTTAGATTTTTACAGCGATCGCACTATTATTCCAGCTAAGGCTGACGAACTGCAATATTATTGGCAATACAGTAGCAAACCCTACTTTTTACTCAATGCTGCCGCACTAAATAACCTCCAGTTAGAATCCATGAAAATCATTGATCAAGCTGAAGGTTGGAAATTAGTGACAAAAGAAACTCCTCGTTTATAAGGCAATACAGTTCAGTTAAGGTAACAACTTAGACTGGTGTAGATTGGGTGGAGGAACAGAACCCAACATTCACGCATACTTTGTTGGGTGACACTATCGCTACACCCAACCTACTATTCTAAATAGGAGATTTAACGGTTTTCAACTAGTGGGTGATTCAGACCCGCCATTAATTGATTCTGACTCCTGAATTCTGAATTCTGACTTCTGCTTCATTCTACTTCTTCACAGTTCCTAATATTCAATGCCTGACTCATGCTGACAATATAATGATGTATAAAAACTCTACATAAAATACATCTCAAATTATGAGGGGTAGTGACATCAATAAATAGTCACTACCCCTCACATTCAGCATTACTATCTAAGCATTTACTTAGGCAGGAAGCAATACAGTATCAATAATGTGAATGACACCATTATCAGCATCAACATCTGCTGTGGCAACAGTGGCATCATTGACTTTGACACCATGAGAAGCATCAATTTTCACATCAGAACCTTCAATTGTAGTAGCTGATTTCAGCTTAACTACTTCACCTGAAAGTACCTTGCCGGAAACGACATGGTAAGTCAGAATTTTCGTAAGTTTTGGAATGTCTTTAAGTAATTTATCTACTGTGCCTTCTGGTAGTTTAGCAAATGCTTCATCAGTAGGTGCAAAAACAGTAAATGGCCCAGCACCTTTGAGAGTATCTACCAAATTGGCAGCTTTGATTGCTGCAACTAGGGTATTGAAAGAACCAGCCTGAACGGCGGTGTCAATTATGTCAGCCAAGGTTTTTACCTAGTTTGTGTAATCTACTCATCACTATAGCCTACTTTAGAAAAAATAGTATTTCTTGCTACAGATTTGTCTAAATAAAAAATAGCCTCATTACTGGATGTTTTTTATACAAAAAAACTAATTTTATTTTTCACTTGCCTACCTAATTAATACCAAGAAATCTAATCTGTAAAAAGTAAAACATAACTGCTATACTAAACGGGTAGGCTGAAACATAGCCTACATAGTATAGTGATAAAAATCAGCAATCACATTAAGAGGATTACACCCGATTTTTGTAGACAATATTCTTCGTAAAAAGCTAGAATATTTTGGTATACAAGCCTCATTAGATACATTTTTAGGTATCAATTTTTATGATAAAAGACTGCGAAACCTAAATTGTGGCAACCAAAATATGTCTAAAGTAATACAAATAAATGTCGAGACAAATTGAAGACAATAAATATAATTGTCATTCAAATTAAAGAGGCAAAATTACTTAATTGACTAATTCATATTCAGAATTTAAGCTCTGCAAATTTTTTCCATGATTTCGGTGAATTATTAGACCTCTTACACAAATAGTTGAAGAGTTATTTATTTGCATTTTTCTTTGCGCCTACCCTTCGGGAACGCCAAGGGCGAAGGCGTGAGCTTTTAAATAATATGGTTGGCAACACCAAAGGATTCATGCAAGAGGTCTATTGAACTGATACCATTTTGGATTTTAGATTTTAGATTTTGGATTGGGTAAGGGTTGATCGGTAAGCTTTTGAGTCATCCATTTGTTGCATTCTTTTTTCAAATTGGTATTAGGCAAACGAAAAAGTCGGTTTTTCTGAATTTTTTAAAGGAGTCTCTTCATGAGCCTGATCGTCAAGTCAATTCTCAATGCAGATGCAGAAGTTCGCTATCTTAACCCCGGAGAACTAGCGTCTATTAAAAGCTTTATCAAGAGTGGTGAGCGCCGTCTACGGGTGATTCAAGATTTAACGGCAAATCGCGATCGCATAGTTAAGCAAGCTGGAAATCAACTGTTTCAAAAACGTCCAGATATTGTCTCACCTGGCGGTAACGCTTACGGTCAAGAAATGACTGCTACTTGCCTGCGGGATATGGATTATTACCTGCGGTTGATCACTTACAGTATCATTGCTGGTGATAGCACACCTATCCAAGAGGTTGGGGTGATAGGCGCTCGTGAAATGTATCGGTCTCTGGGTACTCCCATTGAAGCGGTAGTAGAAGGTATTCGTGGAATGAAGAATACCACTATCTCGATGATGTCAGTAGAAGATTCTCAAGAAGTCAGTGGGTACTTTGACTACCTCATCGCTAGTCTTCAGTAGTTGATAGTTGCAACTGTTACTTGAGTTAACACTACAGAGGAAATTGATGATGTCGAAGCAAAAAAAAGGTAATAGAGAAGTCAAAAAACAAAAAAAAGATCCTCAGAAAAAAAAAGAGAAAAAAGACCCGAATAGATATGATGGTTTAACTCAATCATGATATCTAGCAATATTACTTGATTGTCCAAATTAAGTGATTTATATACCCCACGGCTTAAAGCCGTGGGGTATCTTGTTGATCAGGTGAGTAATTAAACTTAGAGCCTAATTGGCATTCCTAATCCAACTTCCTTTCTTGAAGCCTTTCGTTTTTCGGCAATGCCAACTCATCATGGTTGGTGTTTTGCTGCATAATGGCGATCGCGCTGAATAAAACTGCACCGCCAAGTGCTAGAGTAAGCAAAGGTCGTCTTAGCGGCAGAAAATCCCGAATAATTCTTGCCAAGGGGCTACTTTGGCGACGCAATGCCGAAGCTAAAAGTATATGCTTAAAAGTAAAAGGATCGCGGACATAATGACCACTACGACAGACAACTAATCTTTCCTGGCAATAGGGACAGGTAAATAAACCTATGTAAGCCTTGATTGGTTTGGGTCTAGCATTTCTTTGGCAAATTGGGCAAGTAACATAATGATTATCAAATATGGGTGTGTTCATTTACCTTGTCCGCCTAGTCCATCTACTTGCTCGATAAAGATAGGTATATTGAATTTGTGAGTAACGCACAGTAGCCTTACTAGTCGAGTATGACGGACTGAAGCCAGTGATTTGGGATTGACTCTGAACACGGGGTGCAGAAGTTGAAGATTTTGGATACATTCTGCCTGCTAGTGACGACAGATGAACCAAAAACATCTAAAATCGGCAATCTCAAATCGAAAATCGGCACAGTCAATCATCCTTTAAGTGTTCTACTAGGGATAACTCAATGGTCGCAACACGAGTATAGCTAGATTTGAGTGAGGATGACTGCTGTTTGCTGCTCACTTATGGTAAATCTACTCAATACCTTAATAATGTATTTTATCGGCAGAAAATTGCGAAACTGCTAATTTGTACCATACCAGCGATCGCTGACCGTTGAATATTAATTTTCTCTCATCTGACTGTTCTCCTAGAAAACTTCACCCAATATATTTTTTTAATCAAAGCTTTATAAAAAGGAGTCAGAAAACAGAATTCAGAATTCAGAATACTCTACCCGCAAAGGGAGAGAGTTTTAATTACGTAAAATTATTGAATTGGAGTTTTGCCACAGCATTTGTTAAAACGCGAAATAGTCACGCTTAAGCTGCTACTGCCGTCTACATACTGAATTCTGGCTCCTGATTTCTGAATTCTCCTGCATAAATCCACCTCATCTCACTTACTTGTCTGGTTGATAAATAATGGCTCACAATGAGAAATAACAGATAACTATTTAAATTTTTTCTTACATTTACCCCTACCGTTCAATGACTCTCTTGCCTCCCACCAACGTCAGGAAGGTAACGGAACAACCTGCATTTCCTACACCTTCTCACCGCTTAACACATCTCCTAAACCGTTTTCAACCCACACCGGAAACAGTTGTGCTGTTTTTAGCCATATTAATTGGTGGTGGTACTGGCATGGGTGTAGTGACCTTCCACTATTTAATTGAGCTAATTCACCATCTGATGCTAGAAGACTTGATGAGTGTCATTGGTGCTTGGGGTGGCTGGACTTTAGCCTGTGTCCCCATTCTGGGTGGATTAGTTGTCGGATTAATGCGCTGGCACACCCAAGATTTTGGCCCTAGTTTGTCAACTTTAATCGCCGCCTCCCAAGGCACAGCAGTTCAGCGTCCCTTGAGGCCTGTCACCAAAATGATTGCCGCATCTGTTTCTTTGGGAAGTGGGGCTTCTTTGGGGCCAGAAGGGCCGAGTGTGGAAATTGGCGCTAACTTTGGGATGTTGTTGTCTCTGATTCTTCAAGTCTCCCAAGAACGTCAGCGTTTGTTGTTAAGTGCTGGTGCAGCAGCAGGTTTAGCCGCCGGATTTAATGCACCGATCGCTGGGGTATTTTTTGCCTTAGAAGTAGTTATGGGGGCGACATCTTTTGCCACTTCGGCGGTGAGTGTGGTGTTACTCGCGGCGGTTGTGGCGGCGTTAATTGCCCAAATTGGCTTAGGGGCGCAACCTGCCTTTACTTTACCTGCATACCAAGTCCGTAGCCCGTTTGAATTACCTTTGTACCTCGGCTTGGGTTTGGGCGCGAGTTTAATTTCTTTGTCTTATACCGAGTTAATTCGGTTAGCTAAAGCCTGCTTTGCTGGCACAATTCCTGGCTTGGAATTTTTTCAACGTATCCCCAAATCAATTCACCCAATTATCGGCGGGGTAATTTTAGGCCTAGTGGCTTTGCAATTTCCCCAAATTTTAGGCATTGGTTATGGCACTGTCCAAGCCATGCTGCAAGATGTGGAATTTTCCTTAAATCTGTTGCTGGCTTTGCTGGTAGTGAAATTATTCATGACAGCCATTAGTGCGGGGAGTGGTTTTGTGGGTGGTTTATTTGCCCCAGCCATGTTTTTAGGCGCTTCCTTTGGCTCGGCTTATGCGAAAATTCTATGTCTCATTGTCCCAGGAATTGACGCATACATGGCTGCACCCCCAGCTTATGCAATGGTGGGGATGGCGGCTGTGTTGGCGGCTAGTGTGAGAGCGCCATTAACTGCGATTATTATGCTGTTTGAATTAACTCGTGATTACCGCATTGTTTTACCGTTAATGGCGGCGGTGGGTTTAAGTGTGTGGTTGATAGATCAAATTAAACCAAATGTTAACTCTAACTCAAAGCTGCAACAATTTGGTTTAGCCGATTTAAAAGATGAGCAAGCAGAAATTGTGCAGGAAATTTTAGTGGAAGATGCTGTACTTTCCTGTCCAAAAAAATTACCTGCAACTTTAGGATTGTTAGAAGCCGCGATGGAAATGACCCGCGATCGCACACGCAGTGCTTTAGTAATTAATGAAGCCCAGCAATTAGTCGGGATTATTTCTTTAGAAGATATTAATCGCGCTCTGACTCGCTGGCAAAATTACCAAAACTCTGCCACAGAAAATACTGGTGAATTATCCAATCAAACTCTCATGGATATTTGCACCACGGAAATTCTCTATGCTTGGCGGGATGAACCTTTATCTGAAGCTTTAGATCGAATGGCTTTGCGTGGTTTGCATCAGTTACCAGTGGTAGCTAGAGACAACCAAGAGCGGATTTTGGGTTTATTAGAAAAAGAGCAAATTGCCTTAACCTGCAATTTAGCCGTCACCCGCAAAACACTCCACCAATATATTTTTAGTCAAAAGTCAATGGTCAATGATCAATAGTTAATAGTCATGATTTCTATTGACTCTTGACTCTTGACTTTGCACTCTTGACTATTTATTATGCTGAGGCTTCGATTTCCTCAATACCTTCTCTGTCTTCTGGATCTACTTGGCGCAGGCGAATGTGTTTCTTACCTAAAGTGATCAGAAACTCGTCACCGGGCTTGAGATTCATCTGTTTTGTGTAAGCAGAACCAATCAGTAAGTTACCGTTAGATTGCACACTAATCCGATAGCTGGCACTGCGTCCACCGCGTCCATTTGCATTCGGCGCACTATCTAACTGAATGCCTTCAGCATCAATGAGAGCATTCAAAAATTTCATCATATTGACACGCTCTATACCATTTTTGGTCACGGTATAGTAGCCGCACTCCTTAGCTTTTTCTTCTTTGCTAAGGTTCTCTAGCTCTTTGACTTTTTTGAGCAGATCCTCCCCAACTAGGGGTTCAATTTTTTTCTGTTTAGGCATCAACTTAGGTTGAAAATGAATGGTTGAAGTAGTTGAATCGATTTTATTTTAGCTGAGGTTGAGTTGATAGGAACAAAATTCATTCGTTTTTATATCAACCTAGCCAAGTATATTACAATCCTAGCCAGAATTGTTGCACAATTATCAATAATGTCAAGACAATCTATTGTTTAGATATCGACTAATGCTGATGGCTATATATAGTTTGGAAAAAACTGCTAAACTATAATTGTTTAAGTTTTTTAAACTAAGGCAAAAAAGTTTATCTACTCAGTCAGCTTGCTTCTGGGAACATAAGATGATAAGCAACCCTGATTTTGAGTCAATAATCCATAGTCCACAGTCAAAGGCAAAATCTATTTATTAGTAATTTTCTAACTTGTGACTATTGACCATTGAGCATTGACTATTGACTTTTGACTCTTGACTAAAAAATAATGAAACTAACTACCAAAGGACATTACAGTGTCAAAGCATTGCTAGATTTAAGCTTACAGCCAGATTATGGGCCAGTATCTGTCAGAGCGATCGCTCAACGTCAAGACATTCCAGCACCATACCTGGAAAAATTACTAATAGAAATGCGCCGTTCGGGGTTAGTCAAATCAATTCGGGGCAGCATTGGTGGCTACCAACTAGCAAGAGAACCCAAAGAAATCTCTATCGGACAAATATTAGAAGCCGTCGGTGAAACTATTACCCATATTCCTGATCGCCACCCAACACCAATACAAGCAGAAGATTGGGTAACATACACTCTTTGGCAAAGACTCAACCAAAAACTTAAAGAAGCTTTATACAGTATTACCCTAGCTGATCTCTATTACGATGCCCGCAGTTGGCAAGCATCTTTAGGAGAAGAAGCAAGTTTTGTGGTTTAGTCAAGTAATTTTGGATTTTAGATTTGCGATTTTGGATTGACCCCGACCACAAGGGTGCGGGGCTTGGGGATTTTGGATTAACGATTTTAGATTTTTACAGACACATGGGGTGGGGCTTGTACCCTAAAGAATCCAAAATCCAAAATCTAAAATTCGGAGGGTCAATGGCCATTAGTCATTAGCAATACTCCCGACCAATGACTGATGACAAAGGACAAAGGACAAATGACATTAATCATCGCCGCAATTTTAGATTTCTTAATAGGTGATCCTTGGGGTTGGCCGCATCCAGTCCAAGTTATGGGATGGATAATTTCTCGCTTCACAAAATTTGCATTATCGATATGTCAAAATTCCATAACACAAAGAATCGCGGGAATTTTCCTGGCGATGATTGTAATTATTGGTAGTGGTGGCATCGGTTGGTTAATCATTCAAGTTGCCCAATGGTTACATCCAATATTGGCCATAGTTATAGAAAGTATTATTTTGGCTAGTTGTTTTGCCTTGAGAAGTTTACGAACCGCCGCCACTGATGTTTTACAACCTTTAATTGCGGGTAATTTATCCGAGGCGCGTCAAGCTTTAAGTAATTATGTTGGTCGAGATACCCAAAACCTTTCAGAAGCAGAAATTTTGCGGGCTGTGTTAGAAACAGTCACCGAAAATGCCACCGATGGAGTTATGGCTCCATTGTTTTATGCTGCTGTTGGTGCTTGCTTGCCAAATTTAGGTGCAGTTCCTTTGGCTTTGGCCTATAAAGCCAGCAGTACCTTAGATTCAATGGTGGGTTATAAAGAAGCGCCTTACACTTATATAGGTTGGTTTAGCGCCCGGTTGGAAGATTATTTAACTTGGCTACCTTGTCGTTTAACTGTAATTACCTTGGCACTGTTATCGGGTAAGCTGTTGCATGTTTGGCGGATATGTCGCAGAGATGCCGTTTTAGATCCCAGTCCCAATTCTGGTTGGAGTGAATGTGCTTATGCGGCAATTTTGGGCGTGCAGATGGGTGGCATAAATTGGTATCGGGGTGTGGCAAAAGAAAAACCCTTGTTAGGCGATGCCATTTACCCAATTACGCCGACTAGCATTAATCAAGCTTTGCAACTAACGCGCTACAGCTTTTTATTGTGGTTAGGAATAGCGATCGCTATACTATTCTTGCTGCCAAACAGGTAATGATAGAAGTAATCAGTCAATTGACTATTGACTATTAACCAAACTTTTTATGTGTGCAAAAGTAGTTGAAATTCTCTCATCAGAAGATTTACGGCGTACCTTAACTCGCTTGGCTTCCCAAATTGTCGAGCGATCGCGCGATTTATCACAATTGGTACTTCTGGGTATTTATACTAGAGGCGTACCCTTAGCAGAACTATTAGCACGTCAAATTGAAACCCTAGAAGGTGTAAGCGTACCTGTAGGAGCCTTAGATATTACTTTTTATCGAGATGACCTTGACAAAATTGGCTTACGGACTCCTGCTAAAACCAACATTCCCTTTGACTTGACTGGAAAAACCGTCGTCTTGGTAGATGATGTCATTTTCAAAGGTAGAACCATTCGCGCTGCTTTAAACGCTGTGACTGAATATGGTAGACCAGAAATTATTCGTTTAGCAGTGTTAGTAGACAGGGGTCATCGAGAAGTACCAATTCACGCAGATTTTGTTGGTAAACAATTACCCACCGCTAAAGAAGAAGTCGTCAAAGTTTATTTACAAGATTTAGATGGGCGAGATGCAGTGGAGTTAATTGGAGATTAAGTCAATTCTGTACTGTGGAGTCAAAGTATCAAGTAAAGGAAGGTTTTAACCCTTGACTAATCAACTCTTATCAAAAGAAAAATTGCACGCCTCACTTCAGAACATCCAAATCAACAGTGATGGCTCTCCCATAACCAATTTGCAGCTAGACAAAACTACAGCCGCAGAAATTGAACAATTAACCACAGAACTAGAAAGCGTTAATCCTTACCCTCATCCGCTTGTATCTGCGATTTCCTTGCTAGATGGTGCTTGGCAATTGCAATACTCCACCGCCAGAGAAATCCGTTCTTTAGCTTCCTTGCCATTAGGATTAAAGGTAGGTAGAGTTTATCAAGTGATTGATGTTGGCAATAAAAGATTTTTCAATTTAGCTCAAGTGAAACATGCTCTGGGGCTAGTATCAGGATATGTAAGAGTCACCGCTAATTTCGAGCCTGTAGCCGACAAACGCATCAACGTCTATTTTGACAAACGCTACCTATCAGTTGAGAAGATTATTGGGATTAATACTCCGCAACTCAATCCATTTAAGGTGATTCCGGCTAACAATCCTGCTGGTAGAGTCGCCACCCTTGACATTACTTACCTGGATGAAACCTTAAGAATTGGACGTGGCGGTGATGGTAGTTTGTTTATTCTGACTAAATCACGCGATGTGCGACTTATTATTGAAACCCCTCTCCAAACCTCTCCCCGAAGCGGAGAGAGGCTTTGAATCTTGCCCCCCTTCCCTGTCTGCGACACGCTGCGCGAACGTAGGGAAGGGGTTGGGGGTTAGGTTTGAGAGAAAGTTGCATAAGTAACCACGCAAAATTAATTACAGTCATTGCGAGCGAAGCGAAGCAATCGCAAGGGCTGGGATTGCTTCATTTCGCTTCGCTCCATTCGCAATGACTTTGTGTAATTAATTATGTTTAACTACTTACCACGTTAAATCTGAGCATTTACCAGAAGGCTCAGGAGATTGAATTTTGTAGAAGCGATCGCATTTTTGCCTGTAGATAGTTTGATAAAACAAGGGTAGAGTTTGAGCTACCACTAATGACTACTACCAAAATTCATTTAGCTGTTGCCATTCATCAGATGATTCTGTTGGTGTTTTACACAGAGATTGATTGCTGGCAGTTTCGCTTGATTAGTCCTGGTGGTGAAGTTTTTGGTGAGCGCAAACTTTACTTTACACCCGAAGCTGCGGAGAAAGCAGGGCGGGAGTGGATTCAACAAGGTTCTTAATTCAGAAACTCTGACACTCCACATCTGAGGTAAATTTCTCTAGCCTCTAGCCTCTAGCCTCTATCCCCCATCTACGTGTACTGCACTCAACTGAGAAACGCTCTAGTACAATATGGCGTAAATAAATAGACCACACTTCGGCTACGCGGTAGTTGAGCGAAGCCGAAACTCAGTGACCATAAGAAATTGCTAAAAGTCTTGCGGTATCGTTATTATTTCTTTTTCCTTTTGCCTTGTTGTACTAGTCTAAATAGCAAACAGAACAATAGCTCTACCTGAACCCCTGGCAGGTTGATTCTGCACTGCGTTCTTGAAAGAAAATCTGTAACTCATCGATTTTTGTCATCTTGGGATTCTTAGTATTACTTACATAATACAAAAATATTACACAATTGTCTACTCTAAGTAGTTTTGCAAGTAACTGAGGGTGAATCGCTTCATTTCTGCTATCAGCCGTTGTCGAAAAGGTTTTTCTTGAGTGAGGGAAAGCCACATTAAATTACCGATCGCTTTTACCAAGACAAAGGCGATCGCTTCATAATCAGTCTGATCTAACCCTGCTTCCCGTTGTGCAAGTAAACTAGCCAAATCTCCCATGAGTTCCGTATCAGCCGCATCTTCAATGGCTTGCACTTCCGGTATCACACCTTGGACTTGCATGAAAATCTCATAGTAGCCGGGATACTCCCAGAAAAATTTTTCACTGATATCAATCAAATGGTCAACCAGGGTAGATAAGGGTAATTCTGCCCATTCAGGATGATTGAGTATTGCCAATCTTTGATGTAAAAGTTTGCTGTAGCGCAGGGCTAAAGCTTGCACAATGGCGGTTTTATCAGGGAAAAACTGATAGAGTGAACCGATGGGTATTTGAGCTTGAGAGGCGATCGCATTGGTCGTAGTCGCATCATATCCCTGGGTAATAAACAGTTTTTCTGCCACATCTATAATCCGGTTGACTCGCTCCTGACTGCGGGCTTGTCGGGGTTGGCGGCGCATTCCCACTGGCTTTGAGGGGCTTTGAGTCATACATAATCTCCAGAATGAAAATAAATATTTGAGGATTACTCACATTCTAGTTGACAAATATGAATAACGCTCATATTATCTAAATATGAGCTTCGCTCACATAAACCAGCAACTGAAATGGAGTCTCTGACAATGAGCAAAAATTTACAGACCCTACCCCATCCCAATCCTGTAACCGCATTAGAAGAATACAGCCGCGATCATCTGGGATTTATGCAACGCTGTACCCAAGAATATGAAGGTATCGTTCCTCTGAAATTTGATGATCAATGGTTTTGTCTGTTAACCAATCCCGACTATATTACTGAAGTGTTAAAAGACAGACTCTTGTTTGTGAAAACAAAAGACCTGCAACTAATACATGAAGTGCTAGGTAATGGCTTGTTAGTCAGTGAAGGTGATTTTTGGTTGCGACAACGACGACTAGCCCAACCCGTCTTCCACCAACAGCAGATTAACAGTTATGGTGCGGTGATGGTGGATTATGCCGAGCAAATGTTAAAAACTTGGCAAGATGGGGAGGTGAAGGATATACAAGCAGCCATGATGCGCCTCACCCTCGACATCGTGATGAAAACCCTGTTTGATCAGAATTTACAGGATACAGCCGCAGGTAGTGTTGGTAATGCGCTGGATGAAACAATGAACTGGTTTGAATATCAAACAGCCAAAGATATCATGTCTGCGCTGTCGGAAATTGGGGACATAAAACAAAATACCCAAGAAATGAGTGCTGAGGAGATGGAGAGACGTTACCAAGAAGCGATCGCCTTATTTGATGAAACAATCTATGCCATCATTAAACAGCGTCGCGCCAGTGGGACAACAGGCAAAGATTTATTGGGAATGCTGATGCAAGTCGAAGATGCGGATGATGGTAGCCGCATGACTGATAAACAATTGCGAGACGAAGCCGTAACATTAATTTTGGCAGGACACGAAACCACCGCTAACGCCCTTTCTTGGACATTCATGCAATTGGCGCAAAATCCCGATGTCCGCGAAAAACTCAGCGCAGAACTGAAAACAGTGTTAAACGGACGCACACCCACCCTAGCTGATTTACCCCAGTTAACTTATACCAATTGGGTGATTAAAGAATCCATGCGGCTGTATCCCCCTGTAACCGAAATTTCACGGGAAGCAACCCAAGATTGTGAAATTGGTGGTTATTTTATTCCCAAAGGAACAAACTTAATCGTTAGTCAATGGGCTATGCACCGAGATGGGCGTTATTTTTCCGAACCAGAATTGTTTCAGCCAGAACGCTGGGCTAATGATATGGAAAAACAATTACCTCGTGGTGTGTATTTCCCCTTCGGTGATGGGCCGCGTGTTTGTATTGGTAAGAGTTTCGCCCTGATGGAAGCTGTTTTATTACTAGCAACGATCGCCCAAAAATTCCAACTGGATCTCGTTAGCGATCAAAACATTGAACTTCAGATATCTATTACCCTCCGCGCCAGACACGGTATTCAATTTCTCTTGAAAGCAGCTGCATAGAATTTACTTCAAATTATGAGAAGTTGGTTGCGGTCAGATACCCGACTTCTTCAATCAGTCGGGTATCTATTTTTCTCTCAGTTGTAAAGGTGATGAAATTATGAAGGAATTAATAGAGCAAGATCAGATTATTCAAAGCACTCAAAATAGTTCCGAAAGTATTTTATCTTTGGCACGCTTAAGTGATTCTATTTTTGCTTTTGCAATGGCTTTAATGGTAATTGCATTTGACTTACCAGAAGATGCTAAAGGCATGACTGATGGTGATATCAATGGGTTTTTGTGGAGTCAGTTAAAACCTTTAGGAACATACACTATCACCTTTGTTTTAGTCGCAACTTATTGGATTTCCCACTCCCGACAATTAAAGTATTTGCGGAGAACTGATGAAAACCATTTGTGGATTTCTGTAGGGTATTTAATGGTCTTGTTTTTAGTGCCTTTATCTAATGATTTAGTTATAACCTTTCCAGATAATTTTCTGGTCAAAGTTTGGTTTAGTTTAAATATCGCTGTCATTGGGTTTGTTTCTTGGCTAAGTTGGTCTTATGCGACAGGCGATCGCAAATTAGTAGATAGCGATTTAGATGATGCAACAATTCGCTCAATCAAAATCAAAGCCTTAATTGAACCGATATGTGCATTGATTTCCATTGGGGTGGCATATCTTAACCAAGAGTTATGGGACTATTTTTGGGTGTTGCTGTTTTTTATCTATTCTCCGTTGGAAAAATATTTAAATAAATCGGATGATTTGTTGTGATAAATTTGTTGAATTTAGCCAATCATTTATAAGAATAATTTCAAAGGTAAATAAATCAGATGTTAGCAAATTTGAGTCTTTCGCGTTGGACAGTTTGGTGTTTTGTGATTCCGGTGCTGTTTCTCAATCTTTGGTTATTGCAAATTATCTCACAGCAATTACAACCTATTCCCAGCATTTTATTAGTCGCTGGTTTACTAGCTTTTCTCTTAAATTTTCCGATTAGTTATCTCGAAAAACGGGGTGTGGGAAGGATTTGGTCGGTATTGTTGGTTCTCATATTTGCAGTCACAGCTTTTTTAGTTCTGGGTTTTGGTGTCGCACCGATTGTATATCAACAATTAATTGAATTTGGCGATCGCCTACCAGCATTAATTGACCAAGGACAACAGCAACTCCAAGAAATTCACATCAATATACCCCTAGCACACTTATCTTTTGATGCTTCCAACCTCACTACAGAAGTTATCGATAAATTTACCCAAAATCTAGAATCTTTGCCCAGTCAAATTGTAGATTTTCTCTTTGGTATCTTTGATAGTACGCTGAATTTACTGATTACAATCGTCCTCACCATACTCTTAATTTTCAACGGTTCTAGTTTGTTGAATGCGCTGTTTAAACTATTCCCCCAACCCTGGAATGTTCAATTACCATCTCTGATTCAGCAGAGTTTCCAAAACTACTTTGCTGGACAAGCAACTTTAGCAATGATTGAAGGTACTGCACTCATAGTTTTATTTTTGGTGTTTCAAATTCCTTTCGGACTATTATTTGGTTTGGTGATTGGGATAGCCAGTTTTATCCCTTTTGGTGGAACTGTGACAGTATCCTTGATTCTTCCCATACTTGCTATCCAAAATATTTGGTTAGCAGTGAAGTTATTAGTAATAGTGGTGTTGGTGGGACAGATTAACGAAACTATTGTTGCACCTCGTCTAATGGGTCAAATGACTGGCGTAAATCCTGCTGTTATTTTTATTTCTCTGCTGTGTGGTGCAAAATTAGGTGGGGTGTTAGGAATTCTGCTGGCTGTACCCCTAACCAGTTTGTTGAAAAGATTTGCAGAACCCTTGTTTAACACTGATAAACTAGGCAATACTACACCATAAATCAATTAAAAATTAAATTTATTAAAATTCATTAGGGATTTGGTGAGTTATTGTTACCTAAATATTTAGCTTTTAATTCTTCTAATTCTTGATCTATTTTGCTGTTATTTGTAGGTGGCGATGTGGTATTTTTTGGCTGTACTTGATTTGGTTGAGATTTGCCACCTATAAATTGAGTTTTTAATTCTTCTAATTCTAAATCAATTTGGCTTGGTGTTTTGCTCACAACTTGCGGTGGTAAAGTTTGTGATGACGACTGAACCTGGGATTTTATAGGTGTATGTGGTTGATTATTAGGCGGAGACTGGGTATTTAAGTCCTGGAGAATTTCATCTACTGTTTGATAACGTCTAGCGGGAATGCTTTCTAGCATTTTATTGAGAATGAGACTTAAATGTGGACTCACAGGAGTAGATAAATATTGTTGCCAAGCCCAAGTATCACTATTAGCATCATAAGAATCAAAAGGCGATCGCCCAGTTAATAAGTTAATACAAGTAGCCCCCAAACTATAAATATCACTGCCAAAAATTGCTCGACCTCTAATTTGTTCTGGTGCTACATATTCTGGACTACCAATACTTGTACCAGTGTGATTTAAAGCTGTACCAGTTGCCGATTTAGCTGCGCCAAAATCCACTAAAACTAGTTTGCGATCGCTCTCACGTAAAATAATATTTTCCGGTTTAATATCACGGTGAATTACTTGTCTAGCATGACAAAACTGCAACACCAATAATAAATCATGTAATAGTTGATAAATCTGCGTTTCGCTAAAAGTCCCATTTTGGGCTAACTCCTGCGCTAAATTTAACCCATTGATAAATTCTTGTACCAAATACTGCCGATCATCTTGGGTAAAATATGCCAAAAGTTCTGGAATTTGTGGATGTTTACCTAATTCATCCAACTGCACCGCTTCTTGGTTAAATAACTCCACCGCTTTTTTGACTGTATTTGTACCTTGGGCTTGCGGATAAAATTGCTTAATCACACAGCGCGGTTTTGAGGGTTTATCTTCATCGACAGCCAAAAAGGTTCTGCCAAAACCACCTTGTCCTATTGGACGAATGGCACGATAGCGTTCTTTAAGGAGAAGCTTAGAACCACAAGTCGTACAGAACTTCACATCAGTCGGATTTTCTGGTTTGGAACACCGAGGATTAAGGCAGTAGCTCATGCGTTGCGAACTGAGGGAGACTTGTTTTTATTGTCCCTTTTACTTGACGGAAGAGTGTTGATATTTGCTAAATGTAACTTCAAAATAACCGATGACTTTACCACTGATGAGAATTTATGCAACTTGATCCTGTTGATTCAACACCTGCAACCAATTAATCAGCCTTTGGCGTTGTGCTTCACATACCTTGATACTTGCCGACCGTAGTGTCTGGCGAGGAAAGGTTTCTCGTAAGTCAGCCACCATTTCTAGAGTTTCACAAGTCTCTAAACATTCGGCGATGTAATCAATTGATTCCATTTTCAGCCATTCGGGAGTCGCTTCCAAATCGCAAATTTGATAATTCATAGTTTGATGTTTGGACTAGGCGATCGCTTAATTTGGTTACAGAACCACTATTTTAACCTTGGATCGGCTATTGCATTTACATATTCAGAGCCGGAATAATGTACTTTATTAGGACTTACGCAAAAAAACGAAAAAATAAGGTTTTAGAACAGGGTGCAGGGGTATGAGGGTGTAAGGGTGTAAGTATTCAAAACCCTGACACCCCATACCCTTTCACCCTTACACCCAATCCCCACAGAAAATTTTGATGCGTAAGTCCTGTTTATATTCGGTCAGTTGGCGAACAGAAAGCAACCATTGATGCTTCAGGTTTACTAAATAGCGATCGCATTTTTCATCGCCTGTAGAAGTAGAATTTATCCGCTAGTCTATTTGTCTGATAACCTTCTAATAGTTAATTTTGGTTCGGGAATTTTAGAAAAAATCACCGATAATTGGACTATTTACAAATAATAAAACAGTTGGTGCAAGATGCAGCGATCGCACAACTTTTTTCCTACACCTCTGTACTCTCAAAGACACGATATCAATAAGTAAGTTGGTGATAATAAACCAAACTATATTAGGAAAAGTAAAACTAATAACAACAGGATAAATGGTAAATTACACCAATCTACTTATTTCCCAACTTTAATTAGCATTTTTGTAAGGCAGGTCAATTCTCGCTGTACCTACAGGAATTTCCCCTTGTAAGCCAGTTCGTTTAGCGGTGACTCCATAGAGTAATATTCTTCCATCTAAAATTTTTGTTTGTACACCTGTCAACTGCACTTCTACAGACTTACCAGAAGCTATTGGTTGATCAAAAGTAATTGACAAACGCTCTTTTGTGATTTCTGTTTTTGCTGCAATCTCTTTACCCGAATCATCTACCACCCGAACATTAGTAAAACGTTCCATTTGGTTGGGTAGAGAAATCATTAAGTCTTGTACAGACATTCCCAGTACCGCAACTTTAATGAAATGTGTATCATTTCTCACTCCAGAGTTGGTAATACTCGGAACATTAACTGTATAGGCAATTTGAGACGATGATGCAGAATCTAGCTGTTGAGATTTGGTTGGGGTAGCTATAGCCGTAGAAGCTGTTGTGAGTATTAAAGCAGACAAACTACCAAATATTAAAGCTTTCATAATTAAAACCTCACTTTGGGGTGAAACAATACCTTGCTGTTATGCAATCTATCTACATCAATACATTAGTTGATTAACATGAAAAAACGCTGAGTAATAAATTAAAATTTATAAAGAGTTGGCTTTAATTTCTATATCAAAAATAATTATTGAGGCTCAAAAGGTTTACCAGTCAAGGGTTATGTACCATATAGCCACTAATTTACCTGACTGTAAGCAGCATTTTAAACACCCGTTATTAGAGGGTGTTTTAGAGACTAAATCCCTCCTTGCAAACGGGAGAAATCCCATAATTTATGTATTGGTAATCAAATATCTAGGAATCCGGTTTGATTTCTGAATTTATTTGTGTGGTGCGCGAAGCGCAGCGCAAGCGCGATAGGTAGGGAATAGGGAATGGGAAGTCGGGAGTAGGAAAGAAACCTGATCTGAGTGTACTGATTTTTTTCCCAAATCAAATATGAGTCCTATAGCTTTTCTGAACCTAGTGACGTACAAACAAAAATCATTAACCGCAGATAAACGCAGATAGATTTGTTCTTCAGAGGATGTTTTAAAACATGCTTGTGATGTATCAAATACTTTTAGATCCCCCTAGCCCTCCCTTTTGAAGCTATCTATTATAAACATATTTCTTAACAGAAAAATTGACAGAAGGGAGGAAAGATGTAGTTGGTATAAAAGAGAGAAAATCTACCAAAGTCAGCGTATGGAACAATGGATCACAAAATAACTAGAAACAATAGAATTAGGAGACATCAGAAGAACCAAACGGTTAATCAAAATCGTAGAAAATTTAAGTACTAAACCAGAAGCAAGTATTCCCCAAGCCAGTGGCACATAGGCGGCAACTAAAGCCACCCATGACTTTTAGGATTTACCCTACATCAAACCATCCATGATTAGACAAGGACATCGAGATGCAACACTAGAGAGAATAGGTAAGCATGGGTTAGTGTTGGCGATTCAAGATGCCACAGAACTCAACTATACGACTCACAAAGCCCTATCGAGAACAGGATATCTCGATAGCAAATATGCTCAAGGATTAAAAGTCCACTCAGTCCTGACAGTCTTGCCACAGGGAATAACCATTAGGCATCATAGAGCAACAACAGTTATCCCTGGTTGATTGAACGTTATCATTATGTTTTGAAAAGTGGTTGTGGCATCGAGAAGCTACAACTGGAAACCGCACACATTTGGCTACTCATAGCATCGTTGCTTGGCGTTTATTGTTCTTGACTTACTTAGCTCGTTGTCAAACTGATGCTAAATGACTACAAGTTAAGCATGTAACTGCTCCATGATGTACATTTGTTCTTCTTGAATTTTTTCATGTTCGACGACAAACACATTGGAGTAGAGGTTTGCCATCACTTGTTTGCCTTGTTGGGTGAGTGATAAGTAACGCAGACTATCCTTGATATAAGGATGTACGCCATTCCAATAAAATTTGGCGTAGTTTTTGCGTAAATCGGCTGGGGTTTCGTAGCCTAAAACTTTATTCATCCCCGTTTCTTCAAACTCGTAGTATAACGAGGTAATTTTCTTTAAGTAACGGGGGTCACTCAATTGTCCAATTAAATCAGCCGCCCGTACTAAGCCAGCAAAGCTAATAGTGTCATGATGATCTTCGGCTGCGGGTACAGGGAAGCGAGTCCATTCAATGTTACTTTTAATCACTTCAGCATCTATGAGCTTGTGTCCACCAAAACGCTCATCAATGAATAGTTTGGCTCTATCGACATGATAAGGTGTCAAACTAGCATCAGAAGCACCAGGATGCAGGGAAATCATTCTGCCGTTTTTCCCTGTGGCGTATAAACTTGCGGCTTCTTGGTCTTGGCGGCAAACTCCTTTGACATAACCAATATCGTGGCAAACTAAGGAGATAATAAAATGCAACCAATCTTCACTAGAAACGCCACCTTCGCGGATGTGTTTGCCACGTAAAATTTCTTGCCCTACCAAGGTGACTAAAATAGAGTGTTCGACATTGTGATATAGGGCATCGCTATTGGCAATATTTTCCAACGCCATGCTCCCAGCCCAGGCTATGATGTCTTGATAATCGTTTTTGAGACAGCCATAAGTACGACTGTAGCCTTCTCGAATTTGCTTGACAAAAGCATCTATTAAAATTTCAGTGGCGTTGAACATATTGGTTGCTCAGTTCAGATCAAAAGATTTCTTGTTTGTGATTAATATTCCCAAAATTAAGGCTTTAGTTGGTATTGAAAAGTATATTCATCTTTTTTAACCCAAGTATGGCTGTGAATGCTAGTTGCGGGAATCTGGTTCACATGATAGGTATACTTTCTTAGTTGCCTGTCAACAGACACTATTTGGCGTATCCTACGCTCATCAGTGTTTCATATTTATGCACAAAATCCAGTGATCTGCATACAAAGGATCTGTGACGTTAATAAGACTCAGAGTGTGATGGAAATACAAAGTCAGATAAAGTAGGAATTTACGTATAATTACGGTTTTTTCTTTTTCTTTATAATAAAAAACATGACTTATGTCATCGTAGTCATATTGGGGATTATTACAGTCAAAACTAAAGATAGAAGTCAGATTTAATATACGGTAACTAGTCGCAAACTTTCTTAAAAATAACTAACATTTTGTGTGTTTCCGCAGTGGAGGTGCGTCTCTTGAGTGATGAAAGGATTCCAGAACTAGAACGAGAAGAAAATGTCGAAGCATGGCAGCAATCAGCCAGAAAACCGACTCGCCCTTGGCTAACACCAATGTTTATGGGTGTTGGCGTGGGGATAGCGATCGCATTAGGTGGGATGGGTGTGTTAACTCAATTACCAGCGAGGCAAGACAAAGCTGTAGCGAATAAAATCACGCCCCAATCTAACCCAGTCCTGACGGTGACTGTTTCCCCGGTCGAAACCACCCGTGTTTCTCGCACCTTAAATACTACAGGTACGATCGCCGCCCGTGATTTAATTCCAGTTCTGCCCCAAGCCAATGGTTTGCAAGTCAAAATTATTCCTGAAGATATTAAGGAAGGCACTTATGTCAAAAAGGGACAAGTTTTGGCAATTTTAGATGATTCGATGTTGCAAGCCCAAATGAGTGGAGCCAGAGCCGAGGTAGAATCCAAACAAGCTGATGTGGGTTCCAAACAGGCTGGTGTAGTCTCACAGCAAGCTACTGTCGCATCTTATCAAGCGATCGTGCGGCAAAGAAAAGCTGATTTAGCCCAGTCCAAAGCTAAGTTAGAAGAAGCCCAAAAGAATTATCTGCGCTATCGCAAATTGGCAATGGCTGGGGCGATTAGTCTGCAAGAACTGGATACTCGCGCCTACACAGTCAAAACGGCTACCGAGGCGGTGCGACTGGCTGAAGAAAATATTCGCAGCGCCCAAGCCAATGTAATTAGCGCCCAAGCTACTACCGGGAGTGCTGTCGCTAATATTTATAAAGCCGAAGCAGATGTACGCAGTAGTGTGGCTAAAGTTGTACAAATACAAACACAGTTAAAACAAACCGTAGTCCGCGCCCCGATTTCGGGAATTGTGGCGGAAAAACTCGCCAGAGTGGGTGATGTTACAGGTATTCCGCCTCAAACCCAAGTAGGGACGGTGATTGGGGGAACACAAAAACTGTTTTCGATTATTCGGGATGGCAGATTAGAACTGCAAGCCGAAGTTCCCGAAATTCAATTACCACAGGTAGAAATTGGCGCGGCTGTACAAATTACCTCCGATATTGACAATCGCGTGCAGTTGCAAGGGCGAGTCAGAGAAATACAACCTCTAGTAAACGATAAACGCCGAGAAGCAACAGTCAAAATCGACTTACCTTTAACCAACTTACTCCGGCCAGGGATGTTTGCCCGTGCGGCTATTACAACAAATACAGCACTGGCAATGGCAGTACCACAAAAAGCCGTACAACCCCAAGCCGATGGTAGTGCCATTGTATACACCCTCTCCGGTGATGATCTCGTCCAAAGCCAGAAAGTAGAAGTCGGAGAACCAATAAATAGCGAACTCGTAGAAATTAAAAATGGCTTGCAATTAGGCGATCGCGTCATCGTTGATGGTGCAGGTTATCTCAAAGATGGCGATCGCGTCAAGGTGACAGGTGACAGGTGATAGGTAGTCATTTGTTTTTCTCCCTTGTCCCCCTTGTCCCCCCTCTCTCCCTTGTCCCCCTTATCTCCCTTGTCTGGGTGAACGAAATTTTGTGTGGGATTTCTAGCTAAGTATCCAAAAAATTACCCCCCACACTCCCCACACTTCCCACACTCCCCACACTTCCCACTCACTCCCACACCAAAAATGTCCTTCAATATCTCGGCTTGGTCAATTAAAAAACCTGTTCCCACCATTGTTTTATTCTTAATTTTGACAGTTGTTGGGTGGTTATCTTTCATTTCCTTGGGAATTGACACCAACCCTAACATTGATGTGCCGGCGGTTTCTGTGACTGTTACCCAACCGGGTGCAGGGCCAGCAGAACTGGAATCGCAGGTGACGAAAAAAATTGAAGATGCTGTCGCTGGGTTGGGCAACATCGATAATATGATTTCTAGTGTCAGTGATGGTAAGTCTACCACCACGATTAATTTTGTTTTAGGAACAAATAGCGATCGCGCTACCAATGATGTCAGAAATGCGATCGCTCAAATCCGCCAAAATCTCCCCCAAGATATTAATGACCCCGTAGTACAACGTTTAGAGTTTGCTGGCGGCCCGATTATCTTTTATGCAGTCAAATCAGATCAGCGTTCTGTTGAAGAATTAAGCAACATCGTAGACCAAACTATTAGCCGCGCCTTGTTAACCGTCAAAGGTGTGGCACAAGTCAAGCGCATTGGTGGCGTTGACCGCGAAATTCGGATTAACCTCGACCCTGACCGCTTACAATCTTTGGGCATTACCGCCACCCAAGTAAACGACCAAATTCGGGCTTTTAACATCAATTTACCCGGTGGACGCGCTGAACTTGGCGGTAGTGAACAAACAATACGCACCCTTGGTAGTGCCACCAGTGTGAATCTGCTGCAAACTTATGAAATTCTGTTGCCTAGTGGTGGTTCTATACCTTTATCCAGCTTGGGTACGGTGGAAGATAAATACGCGGATGTGCGACAAACCGCCCGTTTGGATAATCAACCCGTGGTAGCTTTTCAAGTATTGCGGAGTACTGGCAGCGTGGTAGTGAGTGTAGAACAAGGCGTGAAAGCCGCAGTCGCCGAACTACAAAAAACCCTGCCCCCAGATATCAAAATCGAGTTAATTTTTACCAGAGCCGATATTATTCGCCAATCTTATCAAAGCACCATTGATGAGTTGATTCAAGCCTCAGTGCTGGCAATCATCGTGATTTTACTCTTTTTACGCGACTGGAGAGCGACTTTAATCACTGCCGTTGCTCTACCTTTATCAATGATTCCGACCTTTGCCGTGCAGCAAGCTTTGGGATATACCCTCAATAATATGACTTTGCTGGCATTAGCTTTGGCTGTCGGCAACTTAGTAGATGATGCCGTGGTGGAAATTGAAAATATGGAACGGCATATAGCAATGGGGAAATCACCTTGGGAAGCAGCTTTTGACTCTTCCGACGAAGTGGGTTTAGCTGTGATGGCGAGTGCCGCAACCATTATTGCGGTGTTTCTCCCGGTGGCGTTTATGGGGGGTGTTCCTGGGCAGTTTTTTCAACCCTTTGGTGTGACTGTGGCGGTGTCTACAATTTTTTCCACGATGGTAGCGCGGATGATTACGCCGATGATGGGGGCGTATTTATTAAAGGATAAAAAACATCAATCTAGTGCTACAGATGCTAAGAACAGATTAAGTCAAATCTTCTATCGTCAAATCAAAAAGCCACAACCAAAACGTCAGTTTCAGCCGTATAAATCCTTATTACAAACCGCATTACGCCATAAGTTAACCACAATTGCGATCGCAATGGCGTTTTTCATCGCCAGTTTGATGTTAGTTCCCTTGATTCCCAAAGGTTTTGTCGATGACGGTGACTTTGGCATTTCTAACGTTGCGATTGAAGTTCCTCCCGGTTCCACCTTAGAAGATGTCAATAAAGTAGTGACTCAAGCAACTGACATTATTCGCCAAAACCCCGTGGTGGAAAAGGTGTTAGCCACAGAAGAAATCAACTCAGCTACCTTATCAATTCAGTTAAAGCCCAAAGAAGAACGCAATATTTCCCAAAAACAATTTGAAGAACAAACCCGTCCGTTATTTCAAGAAATTCCAGGGGCAAGAATTAGTTTTCAAAATCAAGGGCCTGGAGGTGGTCGTAAAGCATTATCTATTGTTCTTAGGAGTGAAAATCCTGAAGCTTTAACCCAAGCCGCTAATGATTTAGAACAACAAATGCGGAATATTCCTGGACTAGTAGAAGTTTCTTCGACTGCTAGTTTAGTCAAACCAGAGATTTTAGTCATACCCAACCCGCAACGCGCCGCCGATTTGGGTGTAACAGTGCAAGCGATCGCCCGGACAGCTTCTTTAGCTACCATTGGTGATAATGATGCTAACTTGGCTAAGTTTAACTTGAGCGATCGGCAAATTCCCATCCGCATACAAATTGACCCAACAGCCCGCGCAGACATCAACAATATCAGAAATTTGCAAGTTCCCAGCCAAAACGGGAGTTTAGTTCCGCTAGTCGCTGTGGCTGATATCAAGTTTGGCAGTGGCCCCGCCACCATCAGCCGTTACGACCGCGCCCGTCAAGTCGCACTAGAAGCCAACTTACAAACTATATCTCTGGGAGAAGCAGTCAAAGCCGTAAATCAGCTACCAGCAATGCAAAACTTACCACCTGGAGTTGTTCAACAACCTTCTGGTAGTGCCAAAATTATGCAGGAAATTTTTGGCAGATTTGGTGGTGCATTAGCTTTAGCGATTATGTGCATCTATGCAATTCTGGTGCTGCTATATAACAACTTTCTGCATCCTTTATCGATTATGGCCGCATTGCCATTTTGCTTGGGTGGTGCATTAGTCTCCTTGATGGTCGCCCAAAAACCCCTGGGAATTTACGCCTTAATTGGGATTGTGTTGTTAATGGGAATTGTCACCAAAAACTCGATTTTGTTGGTAGACTACACAATCATCAATATGCAGGAAGGGCAGAACCAACGCCAAGCCTTGATAGAAGCTGGTGTTTCACGTCTGCGTCCAATTATGATGACTTCCTTAGCCACAATTGCAGGTACTCTTCCCCTCGCCTTGGGTATTGGCGCAGGTTCCGAAGTGCGTCAACCAATGGGAATTGCCATTATGGGAGGCTTTACCACCTCTACATTGCTGACGTTGGTAGTAGTGCCAGTCATATTTAGCTATATTGATAACTTCCAAACTTGGATTTTGAATACATTGCGTTACGGTTTCGGTAAAAAACCACCTGCGGAAGACAGAGAAGTGAGGAATGTGCGATCGCCAAACAACACATCTGTCTCGGAAATCCAAAACTAATCAATTATGGTATAATCTCTGTTAGCTTTGACTTAGCTAACAGTTAGTATTTGCGGGTGTAATTCAGTGGTAGAATGTCACCTTCCCAAGGTGAACGTCGTGGGTTCGAGTCCCATCGCCCGCTTTTCAGTATTTTACCCCACCCTAACCCTCCCCTTGTAAAGGGGAGGGAACTAGATTGCTTAGTTTCCCACCTTTCCAAGGGGGGATTAAGGGCTCACAAGTGTAGGTTTTTAACAGAGTGATGAGTAGCGACTCTAAAAATCACGATTTAATCAGAGTTCCACCCCCCTCACACCCTTACACCCCTACACCCTAAATCAAGGTTTTTGGGGCATAACGTAAAAAACCTACACCTGTCAGGGGACTAAGGGGGGTAATTCGACTTGTGTGTACACCGTAGCCCACGGGGGGAGAGGCTTTGAAACACAGTTGCCTTTTTTCTCTGACTGTATGAAACCACCCTGCTTTCCAAGGGGGGATTAAGGGGGGTAATTGGTTTTTATAGTTTTCATCTTAAATTGGTATAAGGGTGTAAATCACTGTAGATTTGAATCCTTGACTTTGATGTATTTCATGACCTTAAGGCTTAAATTGTATCAGCCATGCTTCACTAGCCCAGCAAACGAGCAACTTCAACCACTATACTAGGCAACGCCAGTGGAGTTAACACACCTGTAGAAACACGCACAATTGACTGATATTCTCCATTTTGTGCATTTCGATGCACCCACAACTGAGTATTGACTATATCCAATACCCAATAATCTTGAATCCCGCCTTTGGCGTAGAGCTTGGCTTTTTCGTCTAAATCGTAAGCTAGTATAGAGTTTGAAACCTCAATTAGCCAATAAATGTCCTCTGGTTCAGGATGGCGTTCATTGTAGCGAGATTCTGGGGGAACTGCGACGCAAATATCTGGTTGTGGTTCACTATAATTGGGCAATGTAATTGGTGCTGCTGAGAAGATGACGGCTTGATTTTCTAGCAATTGTTCTAGATACTTCACGCCTCGTCGATATGTTGCTCGATGAATCGGAAGTTCTGGAGGCATTTCTAAAATCTGCCCATCAATTAATTCTACCTGTCGCCCTGCCAGCAAACCGCTTGCGATCATCCGATGATAGTCTTCAACTGTCCAGTGGATGAGTGTTCTGGTCATGGCAATTGTGCAGTTGGCTTGGCTATCTTTATTTTACTTCGTAATTACAAGAGTCTAACTGAACTAAGGTTCTAGGGTGTTAATCTCTGTTCTTTTATAGTCCTGGTATAGTTTCAGGACTTACGCAAAATCATGAAAAAACGAACCGCAAAGAACGCAAAGGACACGAAGTTAAGAGGATTTGAGAGGGTTATTGCGTAAGTCCTAAGTTTCTTGAGCGTCTTCTAGACTGTATTTTGCCCAAAGGTAGGCGTACTTTTTTTGCTTGATGTCAGCTAGGAATGACACCCAAGAATTTTTATGCAAAATGGGATGTCAATCATGAAGCGATCGCTCTCCGTATCCTAAATTGTCTTTTGATTGCATGACGTAACGCCAAAGCCACTATCTGAGAACTGGGAGCATCATAGCCAAGATTAATACCTTTTATCTATCAGCCGCCGTACTGTTCTTACTGACTACTCAAAAAATGTCGGGAATCGTTGTTTATACTTTTGGTGGTAATTCTAGAGGAATTGTCCCTAATAAACCCTTGCGATAATCTGTGAAAAGTTGTCTCGCCGCACGTTCAACATCACCGTTGTAGCGATGTTCTGCCAAAGCTTCTAGGTATGATTCGCCTGTGTAGGTAGATGAGTCGAGTTCGTAGCGTAACTTGAATGGTGACTCTGGTAATAAATGATTCGCTGTTATATGAATTTCATTTATAAAATCTACGAATGCTGATGCGACGAGTTGATTATCATAAGATGCTTGTCCAATATCATCACAAATTGCTAACTTCAACGCTGCGGCTTGATTTTCTAAACGGGAAGGAATTACCCCAGGCGCATCAAGTAATTCTAATTGATCAGATATACGTACCCAGCGTAAGTTACGTGTGACACCTGGACGTGCAGCACTTTCTACTACACGCCGTCCCAAAAGGCGGTTAATTAAGGCTGACTTACCAACGTTAGGAAAACCAATCACTACAGCCCTTACAGGACGAGGTAACATACCGCGATCGCGTCTTCGTTGATTTAGTTCCACACCCGCAGCTTGGGCGGCTTTAGCAATAGCCGTTACACCTTGACCATGTTGAGCATTGGTAAAATAAGGTATTTCCCCTTGACTTTTAAACCAATTTGTCCATAGCGATTGCAGTTGGGGTGTAATCATATCTAAGCGGTTCAACACCAAAATCCGCGTTTTGCTTCCCACCCATTCACCAATTTGCGGGTGGTGCGTCGCTAAAGGAATCCTCGAATCGCGGACTTCTAACACCACATCTACCAGCTTTAGCTGTTCTTTGAGATTCTTTTCCGCCTTGGCAATATGACCCGGATACCATTGGATCAGGTTTAATTTGTAGTTGTTTGTGAGAGACATATTTTTGTAGGGAGTGGGGGAGTGTGGGAGACACGGAAGACACGGGAGACAAGGGAGATAAAAAACTAATGACAAATGACAAATGACTAATAACTATTGACTCCCTTAGCTTCATGCAGAATTAGGCGATTACCTTCAGGATCGTAAGCATAAATTTCTCGTCCGTGGGAAGCGATGGAGATTTCGCCGGGTGGAGGATAGCCTAAATTTGTGAGATGAGCGATCGCAGTTTCTAAATTACTCACCTCAAAGCACAAACTTATTTTACTTTTAGTTGAGTTGGTAAATTCTGACTCATGACTCTGTTTCGGTTGAAAAATTCCCAAACGTAAACTTGTTAGTTGAAACTCTGCATAAACATTGGGAATTAAAGTACTCGGTTTTTCACTGAACAATTGGGTATAGAAATCTACTAATTTTTCTAAATTCACTGTGGCGATCGCCACGAATACTTCAGTATATCGCAAAACCATCACTATTATATTTCTCAAACTGTCGTTAATTCATCCCACTTCTATAGCAATCCTAAATCTTCTATAAACGTCTCTCTACCTTGTCTCCCTTGTCTCTTTAGTTCATTCCTCAAATAAGACTGCTACATCAAATGCTGCACTTTATAAATGCTGTAGAGACATTGTATACAACGTCTCTACTATTTTCTACTGGATTAGTTCAAAATTTAAAACATTGCAGACTTAGCTTGAGAAATTGCATTTAGCCAGGGTTTGATATCATTACCATCCGTGTGCATATTCCATCGCTTACCAGTACGTTTAAAGGGATAAACATTGTTTTCTACAGCCCAAATTAAATCATCTAAATGTTTAATAAAATTTTCACCATGTTCTACAGGATGAATTGCCCAAGTCCCAGCCGTCATTGACCAACGTTCAAAACCTTTGACTTTAAAAGTATGTGTAAGTGAATTTTCTAATGGTTCTTTGATATCCTTTTGGACTAGTGGTAAAACTTGCTTTTCCAATCGCTGGCGGTCTAAGAAAAAATATCTTGTAGAAACGTTACCTGCTTTATTCCACAACTTTTTAGGTTTAGACTTTGCCGGACGACCAGTTAATTTTTCGAGGAAACTTTTAGCTAGTGGCGGGCCGCCTTCGCAAGTAGCAATCACAACTGATGAATTTGCCTGCAACATTTCAATTCCTTCATCTATCCAAGATTTTCTAGTAGCATCTCGGTAAAATAACACATCAGAATCAACATGCAAAATATAATCACCAGTACACTGTTCTAAGGCAAAAAGATATTGATAAATGGGCGCTCCATCAAAATCTTTAACATCTATATCATCACGCCCAAAATACTTTTTTAAGACTGACCTTTGCAGTTCTTCATCCCAAGGTATTTCATCTACTCGATCAATAATTCCCTCAGTTTGCAGTTGTGCTAATTTCGTTCTTAATTCGTCTATTTGTCCTGTCTGACGTTCTAGATATTTACCAGATGGCTTACCAGGATCTAATGCTACCAGTCTTTCGGAGAATGGATAATCTAGAGAACGCATCATACTCCGAAGTATTTGATTGATGAATGGGGTATCAACAATGCACGCATTTACAGTAAAGCTAACTTTCGGCTTTTGACCAAGCGTGTTCATATTTAAATATCCTAGGTTTTGATGACAGAATTACGTAAAAATCAAGTAAAAAAGGTGATTTTTTAGAGCATATCACGCTGTAATTATTCTCTGCCATCCGGTATAAACATTAAAGCGGTTTCCCCGTAAAAATCCTACTAAAGTAATACCAAATTCTTCGGCGACAGACACCGCCAAACTGCTAGGTGCAGAAACCGAACAAACAATTGGAATTCCTGCAACTACAGATTTTTGCAAAATCTCAAAACTAGAACGTCCACTCACCATGACAATATGACGATTAAAAGGTAAATCACCACTTAGTAAGGCGTTACCAATCAACTTATCTAAAGCATTGTGACGACCAACATCTTCTTGTAAGTTCCCAATTTTGCCTTCAGCATCAAATACTGCTGCTGCGTGTAACCCTCCAGTTGCCGAAAAAATACCCTGATGCGATCGCAACTGATCAGATAAGCTGTAAATAACCTCAGACTTGACTGTTAATTCCGAAGTAATTTTTGCGTAACCCCGTAAAAGTAAAGCCTCAACACTCGCTTTACCACAAACTCCACAGGCACTATTAATATAAAAGTGACGTTCTAAAGGCTGTAAGTCTGGATTTAAGCCAGGCTTTAACTGCACATTAATAATGTTATAACGCTGCTCACCATCTACAGATTCATCTGTGCAGTAACTCATCCTATCAATATCTTGTTTACTGTTAATTACACCTTCACTAAACAGAAACCCAGCCGCTAATTCAAAATCTGCGCCTGGAGTTCGCATAGTGATAGCTACTGTACGCGATGGTGATGTCAACCGAATTTCTAAAGGTTCTTCTGTGGTGAGTTGGTCTTGTCGCAGGCGTTTTTTACCATTTTCGACTACCCAAACTTGTGTTTTAGTTTTGCTTCTTGTCGGGGGTTTCATTGATTAGGATAATAGTCACAATTATTCAGTCCTATCATTAATTAATCAAGGGTGCGATCGCGCAACATCATCAATAATTTTACAGAACATCGGGATCAATATTTAACTCCCGCAACTTAGCAGCCAGACGTTCTGCGCGTTGCTTTTCTTGTTCTGCACGTTGCGTTTCCTGTTCTGCACGCTGTTTTTCTTCATCTGCGCGTTGTTTTTCTTGCTGTGCCAGTTCTTCTGGTGTCGGCAATAACTCCCCTTGTGCTGTAAAATAGCGCAATTGATTATTCTGGACACCTAAATATAGTTCTAACTGCTGACTCCATAACCAACCTTGAGAATTTGGTTCTATTGGTTGGTATTGAGCATAAACTAATTGAAACCCTGCAAATTCTAAATTATTTGGGTCAAACCAAAAATATTCCGGTGTGCGAAAAGTATCTTGGTAGATTTGTTTTTTTAAGCCTTTATCTGTGGCTTTTGTGGAGGATGAAAGTAACTCGACAATGATATTAGGATACTTACCGTCTTCTTGCCAAATCACCCAACTTTTGCGAGGTCTTCTTTCGCATCCCCGCACGACAAAAAAATCAGGGCCACGAAATTCTTCTGATTTGAGTTGACGTTGACTATAATATATTGTCAGATTTCCAGCCGCATAAAAGTCACTGCGGTCTTGCCACCACAATTCTAAACATTGTAGTAACAAAATAATTTGGCGTAGATGTAAATCGCTTTCCAATGGTGGTTCGTCACTATATATATCTCCTGGTGGAAATATTATATCTGTGGCTGGTGGCAAATCTTGGGCAACTGACATGACTTTCTTAGGGCTAGAGTTGAGTCAACTGGTTGGAGATTACAGATGTCATTACTATCATAATCTGGTTGAATCTTGAAAATACTGAGTAGCGATCGCATTTTAACCCCCAACACTACCAGCGCGATCGCACACTTGCAACTGTGATAAATTCTTTAAAATGCCAAGCTAACCCGATATCTGCCATATTATTTTTCTAAACTAGTATTAGCAATACTATAAAAGTCTGATTGATTTACACATGCAATTACAAGAGATACAGCAGATTTCCAGTTAGTTAAGTACACAATTGAGTAATCAACGCTAGGCTAAAAGCCGATTCTGATGCTGCATTCTGTATTCTGACTTCTAGATTTTGCTGTAAGTATTTATCTCTAAATTGCCTACGAGGTAATCTTAAAATGCCCAAATGGAAAGTAGTAACGGAATTTTCTTTTAGCAGCGCCCACTACATCAAAGATTATGACGGCCCCTGTGGTCGGATGCACGGACATAATTATCAAGTCCGCATCGAAGCCACCTCAACACAGTTGCATTCTTCACAATTCTGTCCTCATCCAGTCATGGTAGCGGATTTTAGAACTTTACGTTGGGCAAAACAAGATGTCACAAAAGGCGGTCTTGACCACTGCATTTTAAATGAAGTTATGCCTCCTGAATATGAGACTACGGCTGAAATGATTGCTAAGTATATTTACGATGAAACTAAGAAGCGAGTACCGCCAAATGTACAATTAAAAGTTCATGTTTCAGAAACACCTAATAGTTGGGTGGAATATGAAGAATAATTTTAGTCCGTAGATTGTTACACATCTTTATCATTGGGCAAAGTTAGTCCCTAGTAAACAAGTTTTATCATTCTGCATGAAAGAGGGACTAATTTCTTTTTTTTAGTCTTTAGCCCCTCATTTATCCTTTTTTCGGCACATAACTTTATTAGCAATGATTTATTGTTTCTTAAATATTTTTGTTAATTAAATACATTCTTAAACCTAAAGAATTAAGATATTTCTTTTGGTAGATGGCATTTCCAAATTATTATAAGAATACCAACATAGTATTAGTAAACTTTTATGAACTAGTCGATGTAAGAGTGCCTTTCTGAAAGTTCATAAAGTTATAAATCACATTATTAATTTTTTAATAATACTTGTCTCAGCTTGTACATTCATGCCATAAGTCACTGCCGAAATTGTGTAATCTAAAAAAAGCTAGGCTAATCTTCAATGAGGTCTGATGACTCCCAATATTCTGCGTCAGCTTTGGTCTGTGGTTGAAACTGCCCAAACCATGACCCTCCTACAGCTGGATGATGCTAGCTTGGTGCAATGGTTGGTAAAACAAACCACAACACAAGTTTTCTTAGATTCCCATGAGATTGATTCTCTTGGTGACTATATTCAATCCCGGCTAAGTTTGATACGTGACATCGCTTATGAGCGACATTATTAATAAGTCAATGGTCAATAGTCCAGAGTCAAAACCATTGATCATTGACTTTTGATGATTGACTATTGAGGTAAATAACCTTCCACTAAGCAATCGGAACCAACCACACGCCAACGCACATTTTCTAAGGGCAATGCTTCGGTCATGTTAGTAAAACCCAAATCACCAACGGGAGTAGGCGCATGACTACCACCAATAATTTTAGGAGCAATAAAGGCCATAACTTTTTGTACTGCTCCTTGCGCGATCGCACTTGCAGCTAAATTACCGCCACACTCCCACAAGACACTGCAAAAACCCCGTTCATATAAGTGCATCATTGCTTGTGCGGGTGTCAGTGCGGGTAATTCCACAACCTCCACGCCAAATTTAAGTAAGATTTTTTGTAAATCAGGGTTGGCTCCAACTTCAGTTAACACCAAAGTCGGTGCTTCTTGGGTTTCCCATAAACGGGCGGTTTCTGGCAAATTGAGTTGACGACTCATCACCACTCGTAACGGATTATGCGCCCCGACTTGATGGCTAGTTAAAAAAGGATTGTCTTGTCGGACTGTATTACCACCAACAATGATGGCATCACAAGCCGCCCGTAGTTGATGTACTTCACTGCGGGCGGCTTGATTTGTTACCCAAGCACTATGACCAACAGTCGTAGCAATTTTGCCATCTAAAGTCATGGCATATTTCAAAATCCCAAACGGTTTTTTATAGAGAATGCGATGTACAAAAGCTTCATTTAGCTGCTGACAAGCCTCAGTTTCTACCCCAACTACCACCTCGACACCAGCAACACGTAAACGCGCAATCCCGCCCCCAGCTACCAAAGGGTTAGGATCAACCATACCCACCACTACCTTAGCCACACCCGCCTTAATCAATCCTTCCGAACAAGGAGGAGTGCGTCCATAATGGTTGCAAGGTTCCAGATTGACATAAACTGTAGCACCATGAGCGCGATCGCCAGCCGCCCTCAAAGCAAAAACTTCAGCATGAGGTTCACCAGCACGGGGATGAAAACCTTCACCCACAATCTCGCCATCTTTGACTACAACCGCCCCCACTAAAGGATTAGGCGAAGTGCGCCCTAAAGCACGGCGGGCAAGTTCCAAGCATCGCTGCATCATCTGGGAGTCAAAGTCAGCTTCACTGCTCATACTGTTCTGCTTTGGGGAATCAAATACCACTGGCGTTGGCGCAGCCTCTCCAGAGGAGAATCGCAATCTCAAGCCATCTTCTTGAGTGTAATTTAGCGATGTATCTACTTGAGTAACAACTGGGGAATTATCCATAAATTTTGAGCAATAATTTCAAGATTCTGCACGTTTCCAATTTGGATCTTCATACCTCAACATTAATATTTCCAAGTTACTGTTCGCTGTCGGCGTGCTTACTTAAATAACGAAATCTCCACGCCAAAATCTACACAACACTAACCAGCATCTCAAATGTAATTATATTTACCATACCTGTTTTCCTTTTATCTCAGTAGGCTCTCGCTAAAACATTACTCACAGAATTATACTAATAACCTATTTTGGGTTAATCCTATATTAGGTTTTAGTATCTAACAAAACCTTGATTGCAGTACTTGAGAAAACTCTCGTAGAGATTAAGTGAACTGTTAGAAAACAAGTAAAATTCATGTGCCTAAATCAATCTTTACTGAAAGATACAATCGATTTCGTCAATTGCTGATCAAAGCTCGCCAAGCAGCTATGCTAACTCAATCTGAGCTATCAAATAAGCTTTCTCGTCCACAATCATACGTCTCGAAGTATGAACGCGGTGAACGCCGTTTGGATCTAATTGAGTTCTTAGAAGTAGCGGAAGCCCTTCAGGTCGAACCAGAAACATTTATCAAAACATTGCTTGAGGAAAAAGAGGAGAAATAGTCATTATTATTCAATTCTCTGATTTTAACAATGCCGATCAGATTATCGGCCCCAACACAGAGTATGAATCTGAATGGAACGAAATTAGTACTAGCCTCACTAAAATGCCTTTGCATATTAAGCCTTCTGATCAGGCAAATATTAAAGGTAATCCGATTTTTGATCCAGTAGGCAGTAATCAATATATAAAAAATACATTGGTCAAACTAGGATGGCATAGTAATATCTTAATTCCAGTAGAATACAGATTCTTGGGAAAAGACGTTGATTTTGGTAAATCCGGTATTCTGCTAGAAAGCCAATTTTCTAACTATCCATTTCTTTTAAACAATCTCTTACGATCAGAGTTATTTTTTAAAAGTAGCATTCATTTTGCAGGTAACTCTACAAAGCTATTAGTGATTATTACAAAAGCTCAAATGTTTCCTGCTTCTAATAGTACTCTTTACTACGAACAAGCTGTTCAACAATTAACTGCTTTAATTAAACATCATGTCTTTGATATACCAATTAGACTAATTGGATTATTCGAGCAGAAGAATACCACCATATCAGCTATTTATACGGTATACCAAAGTACAAGATATTCTAGAATTGTCAATACGCAGATTGATTGCCAATGTCAAATCCTGTCAAGTAACGCCAGAAGCAAGCGTTATAAAATTCATATACCTTAGCTCAAAATTTAGAAGAGTTCTAACTCGATTTGTTGACTTTTCTGAATTTTCTCCGCAGTTTTTTTACCATTGCCATTGAGTTTTGGATCTATCGGAATATCTTCACCTTGCAGAGTAGCAGAAAAAGCTGCTTCCTCATACAGTAATCGCTCATACATTTCTTGTAAATGGTACTCTTCTGGGTAGATTTTAGCTTTACTTCTATCTGAGGCTTTTTCGCCAATTTGCACATCAAATCTAAATTTTTCGATGGGCTGACCTGTACGCTCAACATAATCTCGTAAAGTTTTGAGATTGGGAAAATAACCTTTTTCATCAGGTTCCCCACTGAGTCGGCGAAGTCCTACTTGATGATATTTGGGGTCTATTTCCGTACCGATAAAGTTACGGTTGTGGTTTTTGGAAACAACTGCGACTGTACCTGCACCCATATATGGGTCAAAAACTAAATCACCTGCATTAGTTGTCGCTAATACAATTCTGGACACTAAATCTTCTGGAAACTGACAAGGATGTATCGTTTGTTCTTCATGATTATGTTTCACATTGCGGAATAACCAAATGTCACCAGGATTTTTACCATCTGGATTACAGGATAATTCTCCCTTACGATTTCCTCGATAATGCTTTTTATTTTGATATTTTTGCGGAACTCTTATAGCATCTAAATTGAATATATATTCATTACTTTTAGTAAACCAGAGAATTGTTTCATGTCTACAAGAAAATTTCTTTTGAGCATGAAGTCCATGTTGTCTAGCCCAGATAATTCTATTTCTTGGCAGTAAACCACACGATTCTAATATGGGAAATAAGCGAATATCTAGGGGAATAATCGTACCTTTATCCGCAAAAGCTCCTACCTGCCAAAATAGAGAACCTGTTTTTTTTAAAACCCGGCTGCACTCTTGTAGAACATTTTTTTGTGATTCTAGATAAATATCGAGAGCTTGTCTTGCTTCGTATTCCTTTCCTAAATTATATGGAGGTGAAGATATAACTAAATCAATACATTCATCTGGTATTTCTTTTAATAGTGTTATGCAATCTCCTAAAATAATTTGATTGATTGGTAGTTTCTGTCTTTTATCCTTCAACGTTACACCTACCTTTTGAGCAAAACACTTTATTATTCAATACAATAACCCAAAATAGGTTATTAAACCACCTCACATCTATAGCAAGGGACAGGTAATAGGTGATACCATTTCACTTTAAAAATGATACAGACATGAAAGCAGCGCCTCGACTTCGCTCGGCGACCGGAATCAGAGTTGCAGAGGAAGTGATTTGTATCAGTAATTTCGTGAATTGGTATGACAGGGGTAAAAGCTTTGTGGTGTCTAAGTCTTATTATTTATCGATGTCCTAAGCAACTTGGCTACTGCTATAAACTATTGACTATTGATTTTTAATCAAAAAGAGTGAGGATTTAGGCTCTGAGCCTATGATTCCTCACTCCCAAATGTCCACTCAAGATATTTCCTCTGTAACTATTGTTCGATCGCTTTGCGCTTTTGCCACCACAAATTCAGGGGATAGTAAACCACAGGAGCCCAAAGACTGCTGAGAATAGCTGATGCTAGGGCAACTCTTTGGTAATAAGCCCAGATGTATTCTACTTTGCGATCGCCCGTCAAACTCAATTGCAACCCAAAAATTGACTCCGACAAAATTGCCATGATAAAGACAATTAAAGCGATGGAAATAAAGTCTTCCTGGATAAATCGCTGCTTCTGTACTAATCCTGTGAGTAATCCCACCAAACCCAAGGTGACGGCGTGAGTTGGATCTGGTGAAGTTAGGGCATCTTGCAGTAGTCCTAAAACTATACCTGCGATCGCTCCTTCCCAAACCGAGCGTTTGATACTCCAAGCCACCACCCAAATTAACAGCCAATTCGGCCCCAACCCCAACAATTCTGTGCCAGGAAAGCGCGTCGGCAATAACAGCAAGCATAACAGCACAGATCCAACTGTCACAGACAAATCTAACAGTTGCACTACACGCGGATGCCAACGGGCGATGGGTTTGCGATAAGCTTTAGATTTCGATTTTCGTTCCGCAGCTTTTGGCTTGTTCGATTTACGACCATTGAATGAAGGTATCTTCATTGTTGATTTGCCTGTTCTTGCTCCTTGGACTGTGGCGTTTCCTGTGGTTGGTTTGTTGGTTTAGGATACACAGCCACCCAATCTAATGACCTAATTGGTGGGAAAAGTTCAACTTTCGCCACCGATGCTGGTAGTTTCTTTAAATCCAAAGATTTGATTTTGCCTACTGCCAAACCAGAGGGAAATTTTTGACTGTAAGTGGAAGTCGAAACTAAGTCTCCGACTTTGACATTCGGCACTTTTTCATAAAATTCCAGCACCGCGTCTGCGGAAGAATCGCCCCGTAACACTCCCTTGGCAGAAGTACGGCTAACAGTCACACCCACTTGACTTTTGAGGTCACTAATCAACAACACACGGCTAGTATTCGGGGTGACACTATCTACCAAACCAACTAATCCACCCTCAGCCTTGACAATATACCCTTCTTGAATGCCAGAATTTGAGCCACGATTCAGGGTTACTTGTTGCCACCAATGATCTGCACTCCGCCCTACTACCCGCGCTGGTACTGGACGTGATGCGGCTGGCTCAGGTTGGACATAACCCAATAAATTTTGTAACTGTTGATTTTGGCTTTCCAGTTCTTGAATGCGGGTTTGCATCTCCATAAACTGGGCATCTTTGAGGCGTTCTTCCAAACGTTCTGCGGGAGTTTGCCCAGATTGTAAAAGCTGTAGAGGACTTGTTACTACTTGATAAACTTCCAGTAGCATTGCCCCTTGAGTCTGTCGTAATATCCAAGCACCACCTAGTACAAGGGCCAGCGAAGCAACCTGTAACCCTTTGCGACCCCACCAACGACGTACAGTAACCATGTATACCTATTTCTATATTTTGATAGATATCGGATTCTATTTATATGAAACCCAAATTCAAGCCAAATAGAACCCAATATCTCATATTTTTTCCTACATATTTTTAGAACGGGCGCTGAATACCCTTTCCAGCTGTTTAAAGTTTTCTAAGACACGGCCTGTTCCCAGTACAACACAGCTGAGTGGATCAGCTGCTATGTGAGTCACAATCCCCGTTTCATGACTGATTAGGGTATCAATGCCTTTGAGTAGCGCCCCACCACCAGCCAGCATAATACCACGGTCGATGATGTCAGATGCTAGTTCTGGCGGGGTTCTTTCTAATGTCCGTTTTACCGCTTCCACAATGATGGATAACGGTTCCAACATACTTTCGCGGATTTCTGGACTTTTGATGGTCACAGTGCGGGGTAAACCAGACAGTAAATGTAAACCTCTGACTTCCATCATGGTTTCATTATCTTCATTGGTGGGATAGGCTGAACCCAGACGAATTTTGATTTCTTCCGCAGTCCGTTCACCAATTACCAAGTTATGCACTTTCTTCATATATTGGACGATGGATTCAGTCAGTTCATCACCGGCAATGCGTACTGATTCACTCAACACTGTGCCTTGAAGACTCAAGACGGCAACTTCTGTTGTGCCACCACCAATATCGATAATCATGTTACCAGTGGGTTCGGCAACTGGTAGACCTGCTCCAATTGCGGCGGCAACTGGCTCATCGATTAAATATACTTCTCTTGCCCCAGCTTGAACTGCGGCATCCATTACAGCCCGTCTTTCTACCCCAGTGACACCACTGGGAATCCCAATCACAATTCGCGGTAAAATTAGCGATCGCCCTTCGTTAACTCGCTGAATAAAACTTTTCAGCATTAACTCTGCCGTATCAAAATCAGCGATTACACCATCGCGCAAGGGACGCAAGGCAATCACGTTTTCCGGTGTGCGACCGAGCATTTTTTTGGCATCTTCTCCTACTGCCAGCGCCACCTTTTCGATTTGGTCGATCGCCACTACAGAAGGTTCTTGCAGTACAATGCCTTTACCTGATACATAAACAAGGGTATTAGCAGTACCGAGGTCGATACCCATATCCCATGATGAGCGAAAGTTCCTAAACAGCCCCACGCTTCTCTACGCCCCCTATTCGCAATACTTTTTGACTATAAAAAAATGTTAGATGGAATCGTGCTGGATTCTATTACGTTTTTGATCATCAGTCTAGTAAAGTTGGTCATTTTTTGATTTATTCTTGACCATACTGACTAGATTTGTGACATCCACGTTTTCGATATTCCCTGCCCAACTCAGTATATCCGTACGGTTTTATTAGTTTTCCCTAAGTGATAGCTCAAATTAATATCGCTTGCAACGTTGTTAAGTTTGTAACACATTTTTAATCATCAGGAGCCAGAATACAGAATTCAGAATTTCCTATGCTGGAAATCAGGAATTTTGGCTAGGTAAGAATTTTTGCTTCTGCTTCCACAATTAAAGCAAAGGTCAATTCTGAATTCTGCCTTATTCAGTTCATAATTGGCTATTATGGAAAACAAGATAAATCAGTACGCCAGTACTAAAAGGTAAGACACATGACTATTAATATAGTCCACCTCATTGGTCGTGTAGGTGGCGACCCAGACATGAAATATTTTGATTCCGGTAAAACTAAATGTAGATTAACCCTGGCAGTCAACAGAAGAACACGCAACAGTGACGAGCCTGACTGGTTCGAGTTGGAATTGTGGGGAAAAACTGCTGAAGTGGCTGGTAATTATGTCCGCAAAGGTAAGCAAATTGCCGTCAAAGGTTCCTTAAAGTTTGACTCCTGGAACGATCGCCAAACCGGAGTTAGTCGTTCTAAACCTGTGATTGTCGTAGACCAGTTGGATTTATTAGGTTCTAAAAATGAGGGAGACAGCAGTATGAATGATATGTCTCCAGATAATTTTTAGTTGGTCATTGGTTATTTGTCAGTACAAAGGACAAATGACCAATGACCAATAACCAATGACAATTAATAACTAATTTGCAACGTCACCGATGCTTCTATTTCTTGTTCACCACCAACTACAGGTGTAGAAACATCTTCCGCGACTTTTGCCGCCTGGGCGCGGAAAAATACAGGTGATGGCGGGGCGCTGGCATTATTAACTTGAATGCTGACGATTTCTTTCGATTTGAGTCCTAACGCGCTCAATACAGCATTAGCTTGTTTCTGGGCATCCTGAGTAGCTTCTTTAAGTGCGACTTCGCGAGCGGTAGCGATCGCATCATCACTAGCAATAAAACTAACACCGTTAATTTGCGTTGCCCCGGCTTTCACCGCATCATCTAGTAATGTGCCGGCTTTCTCGGTAGGAATGCGAAAACTCACATTATTCACAGCAGCATAGCCAGTAATGCGCTGCACATTGTTGGTGTAACTGTAAACAGGATTGAGGCGGATACCTGTAGTTTCTAATTTCTCGACATTACGACTTTTGAGCAAAGCAACCACAGCTGATGACCGCTTGGCAGCTTCTTGCTGGACTTCTTCAGCCGTTTTACCTTGAATCTCCACTCCTAAATTCACCAGCGACAAAGTAGTAGCAATTGATTCCGTTCCTCTTCCACTCACAGTCAAAGTCCGCCATAACTTTTCTTTTTCTTGGGCTGATGCAGGTAAAGCCACCGTGACAAATAACAGCAAAGCTAAAGGTAGAGATTTCCAAAACTTCCCAGCACAAAATTGAGAACCAGACAAAGCAGTTCTAGACATAAGCTTGCACTCCTCTAAACAATGTATACAGATGCTAATAAGTAAACTGCATCGAACTATCATTCGTTAACTGTCAAGCATTAATAGTTAACAGTCAATGCGCTCGATACCATTTCTATGTTTCTACTGTGACACTGCTCTAGTCAAAAACAGGCACGGTTACATTTTTGGAAACTAAAAATCACAATAAAACTGTCACCACAGAACTAAAGTTTTACAGCCTGTGTAGGCAAGCTTGGTTCCTTTAGCCGCGACTTTATTAGCAAGCGTGCAGAATTTGAACTGTGAGTATTTAGGCTGAGTAATTACGAAGAAAAGATAAAGATTTAAGTATATATACTGTTCTGGTCTGATTTAGCCAAGCTGCATAATAAGCCCAACGATAAATACAAAATTTTTAACTAGATTGTTTACCCAATCATCGACTTAACTGGTTCTACATTCGGCATTCAAAAAATATTATTGAGTGGAATAGATCCATGCTCTTGAGCATAGCTGAACGTCAGATGCACTGGGTGCGCTGTCTGTTAACTTTCGCATGGCTCCTAATTATTGCTTCCCTATTGTACGACCCTTGGACTCCGGCTCTGATTCACTTAAATCATACTTCTACCCCACAGGAATTTGCTGTTAGCTGTATTCATGTGCAAGGTAAATGCTTACCAGAAAGAGCATATCCTTTGGGAACAACTGTGATGTGGGGAGTAATTGTACCTGCATCCATTTTTATTTTGCTAGTATTTGGCCATGAACTGTGGCGGCGCATTTGCCCGCTTTCGTTTCTGTCACAAATTCCCCGCGCTTTGGGTTGGCAGCGTTACTCTCAACACCAGCAATCTCAATTAGGAAAAGAACGCTACAGATTAGCCAAAGTCAATCCTAAATCTTGGTTGGGTAAAAACTATGCTTACCTCCAGTTTGGCTGGTTGTTTTTGGGGTTATGTGGTCGGATTTTATTTTTTGATGCCGATCGCCTAATTTTGGCATCATGGTTGTTATTTACAATTGTCTTTGCGATTACCGTTGGCTACTTTTATAGCGGCAAGACATGGTGTAATTATTTTTGTCCAATGGCACCAGTAGAAAAGATTTACAGTCAACCCAGTGGGTTATTCAGCAGCAAGGTTGATAAGAAGAATCAGCCAATCAGCCAATCAATGTGCCGCATTGTTTTGCCAGAAGGTAAAGAACAAAGTGACTGTGTTGGCTGTCAAAATGCTTGTATTGATATAGATGGGGAACGGGCTTATTGGCAAGACCTGAAAAAACCCTCAGAATCTTTTGTCCGCTATGGTTACAGTGGCTTAGTATTTGGTTACTTTATTTATTACTACCTGTATGCAGGCAATTGGGAATATTACTTTTCAGGGGCTTGGGCGCGACAAACTAACCAACTGGCAACTCTATGGAGTCCAGGACTTTATTTATTTGAACGGCCAATTTATCTACCCAAACTCATAACTGTGCCAATTATTTTGGGTGGATGTACAGCGATCGCTTATATTTTAGGACGCTGGGCAGAAACACAAGCCAAAGCCTATAGTCGTCGGCGCAAACTTTATCTGTCTCCCCACATCATTCGCCATCGGATTTTGACAATCTATACCTTTAGCATCTTTAATTTCTTTTTTATTTTTGCTGGCCGTCCTCTCATTTTATTACTGCCATCTTGGATACAGTGGATTTACAATTTACTCCTAGCTTTAGCAAGTACACTGTGGTTCTACAAAAATCTACCCCGCCATCCGCATCTTTAATAGAACTCACGCACAAAGATTTACTGTGGAGACTGGGTGTAGGGGTAAAAGGGTGTAACTCGAATTTCTCACGTATGGGTGGGGAGTGTGGGGAGTGTGGGGAGTGTGGGGAGAGAGGGGAGTGTGGGGAGAGAGGGGAGAAAGATTTCTTAACTATCCTCCCACTCCTCCCACACCCCTGGATTTCTCATAAGAGAGAAATCCAGGGTAAGGGTTTTGAATAAGTCGCCAGCAAAGTTGGTGGAGAGTTATCCAAGCGCCTTGGTTTACCACTTGTGTTCGGCGAACTTGTCGGTGGTGCGATCGCTTATATTATGTGTTCAATAAAATATTTGTGGCGATCGCAGATCAACTCAAAACCCGTGGCGAGTTAGTCATTCCCAGTAACCACGAAGGTTTAATTATGGCGATTTTCCTGATTACAGTAGCCATTATTGGTAAAGTGATTACAGGTTTGAGCGTGTTTGGTCAACCCCAAATCAATCGTTTGGCGATCGGTGTAGGGATGATTCCACGAGGAGAAGTTGGATTAGTATTTGCTGGTGTCGGCGCAGCTAGTGGCGTTCTCTCAAAATCATTGGGGGCGGCAATTATTATGATGGTTATCCTCACAACTTTTTTAGCTCCGCCTGTGTTAAGTTTCGTACTTCCCGATTCCCAAAAAGTAGCAACTGACTCCGAACAATTAATTCAAGATGAAAGCTGAGTAACTGGAGGCTAGGAAACAGAAAGGTGGCAATCAAATTATCTACTTCCTCCTTGCTGATTTCCTCATCCCTGAGTTAATGACAGGGTAAGAATTCAGGAGTCAGAATCCAGGAGCCAGAAGGTTTAAAGAATAGGAGAAATATTTGATGAATTAACTGACTAATTTACTAGATACCTCTAAATTCTGACTTCTGACTCCTGGGTACTGAATAGTGACATGACAGGAAACTTCTATCTCAGAATCTGCGTCCTCTGATATCGTTGTTTCTCTGCGATTGTGCCTATTGATTCTTAACTTTGAGAACTTAATTTGTTACCAAACTTACCTGATTAATCATCTTTATCCCAGTATGTTCATAGTGACTAAAAACTAGTAATTACCAATATTGCAATATCTTTAAAACCGAGTTGAAATTTGTTATTCCTAAAATTGTTGGCTCATTCAAAAAAACACAATTAACAAGAATTGACCAAAACCAGAACTATCTGGTTATATTTGTGTTGCCTCTCATAGTAGTTCGCGTAGAATAGCCAAGGTAGTTAGGAAATCCACAGAGAATCAAATTTAGACCTGAAAATAACTTACACTCTGTCACCTGTTACCTGTTATTAATTGTTTCTTTAACCCAAAAAAAAGTTCAGGTCAAATCTCAAAATTATTTCGTAACTGGCGCACAATTTATGCAAATTTTTGAGATATTGACTTCCATGAATGTGAATCAGGAGAAAGGATTGTGAAATTACACTGGTTACTACCCGGTACGGTTGGGATGATCTGCTTACTGTCTTCGCCAGTGTTGGCTGCCAGACTGGAGTCTTGGCGGTTTGATGCCCAGCAAAACCGTCTGGAATTTAATACTTCTGGGGGTGTCCAACCCAAAGCACAACTCATTTTCAATCCCACACGCTTGGTTATTGATTTACCAGACACAACCTTTGGCAGACCACAGTTAACACAACCTGTAGGCGGGGCAGTTCGGGCTATTCGTGTTGGTCAGTTTGACCCCCAAACAGCCCGTATTGTGGTGGAACTGGCTCCTGGTTACACTCTTGACCCCCAAGGGATAAAATTTGTCGGGATAACGCCCAGTCGTTGGAGGGTACAATTACCCAGACCCAGACTAGAGCCTGTAAATTCTTCCGCAGATAATGTTTACAACGTAGTCACCAGCCTAGACTCAGATACAAGACCACCATTGCCAAGAGTAAGCAGCACAACACAAAGCAGCACTCAAATTGACAGCTTACAAGTGACAGGGGATGGTTTTTTTATTCGGACTAGTGGCGGCAATCCTCAAATTAGGGTGAATCGGAGCCGCGATCGCTCTACAATTTTTATGGATATCTCCAGCGCCACTTTATCCACAAATTTGGCGCAGCGAGACCTCAGCGTTAACAGGCATGGCGTAAGTCGTGTAGAATTTACCCAACTCCAAACCAGTCCCCCAGCAGTTCGGATGACTTTGCGAGTAGATAAAAATAGTCCAGACTGGCGAGCAGCTAGAAGCGGTGCGACTGGTTTAATCGTTCTACCCAACCGATTTGCCAGCTTACCAAGAAATAACTCCTCTGATAATCAACCCGAATATTCTCCCCCCACTCGCCGCATTGTCAGTGACCAACCAGCCACAATTGAAGCTATCGAACTGTCTGATGATAATAAGCAACTTTTAATTCGAGCCGACCAAACCATAACTGCTAGGGGTGGCTGGGATAGAACTTCTGGGTTGTATCGCATCACGATTAATGATGCTAAATTAGCACCCCGGATTAAAGGCCCCACATTTAATGCCAACAGTCCCATTTTGCGGGTGCGCCTGCAAACACCAGACTCGAACACGGTGGTTATCTTAGTCCAACCTGCGGCGGGAATACGATTTGGGCAAATTAACCAAAATAATGACGAAGTAGCACTGCAATTACAAGGTTCACGCAGTGTTGTTACGGTTCCTGGTACGTTACCTTTTCCTTCAGATAGAGGCCAATTACCAGACCCCAATGAAAATTCTCCTTCCCGACCTCCAGTTAACACACGCCCCATCCCCAAAGGCAGAGTTGTAGTTGTGATTGACCCCGGACATGGCGGTAAAGACCCCGGTGCAATCGGTATTGGTGGTATCCGTGAGAAAGATATCATTCTCCCCATTAGCAAAAGGGTGGCAGAAATCTTACAGCAAAATGGTGTGCAGGTGATTATGACGCGTAATTCTGACTATTTTGTGACTCTTCCTGGACGAGTCCAATTAGCAGAGAGAGCCAACGCGGATGTGTTTGTCAGTATCCACGCTAATTCTGCCGGTGCTGGTCGTCCCGATGTCAGTGGTTTAGAAACTTATTATTATGACAGTGGTTTGGGCCTGGCGCGGGTGGTACATAACAGTATTCTGCAAAGTCTGAATGTCCGAGATCGGGGTGTGCGCCGAGCCAGATTTTTTGTCCTGAGAAAAAGTTCGATGCCTTCAATTTTGGTCGAGACTGGTTATTTAACTGGTCGGGAAGATATTGCGAAGTTAAGAACTTCAGCTTATCAAAATCAAATGGCAGAAGGGATTGCCCGTGGTATACTCCAGTACCTCAAACGGAGATAAATCATCATATATAGGAATCCGGTTTGATTTCTGAATTTATTTGTGTAGGTAGGGAATAGGGAATGGGGAGTCGGGAGTAGGAAAGAAGCCTGATCTGATACCATTTCACGAAATTACTGATAGAAATCGCTTCCTCTGCAACTCTGCTTCTGGTCGCCGAGCGTTCGCGCAGCGTCTCCGTCAGGAGAAGTCGAGGCGCTACTTGCATATCCGTATCATTTTTAAAGTGAAATGGTATGAGTGTACTGATTTTTTTCCCAAATCAAATATGACTCCTATAGCAATCCGGTTTGATGTCCAAATTTACTTTTGTGGGCAGGGAGTGGGGAGTAGATTTTTTGTAATTCATTGAGGAATGCGATAGTTAGCAAATTTTAGTAGAAATACTTAACTAATCCGATGAATAACTCATAGTTTTGTCTGCTTCATCGTCATCTTGCTGATACCCAGCAAAATCTGACTGTAATATCACTGATGAAAATGATCGGTTCTCACTTTTTGAGTGAGAACTAATTTTTTAGTACTAGTAGATACATTTACATATCGCTTTCTGCTCAAAATGCTAAATTAAATGTCACCAGATTTCCCGTAGTTAGTTGATAGTAGCAATAACTTTTTGGGTACATTGATAATCAGCCATCAAACAACTCAAAACTAATTCCTACTGATTTTACGTATATTGACTGAAAGTATTTATTGTCTTGAGTGCCAGCAGATAATTACTGGCTGTTACAGAAGTTCTGATGAACAATGTCCACCATACAGACTTCTAACTTCTAGAGTTAAAACTAAGTTTGGCGGTGACGGTGTGAGGATTTACCAATAGATACGTGGACATATTGACTGCTTCTAGGAACAGAAATTAGGAGAAATGACTGTGAAACTACACTGGTTACTCACCGGTACTATTGGAACAATCTTTTTACTATCGTCACCTGCTTTGGCAGCAAAGCTGGAATCTTGGCGCTTTGATGCTAGGCAAAACCGCTTAGAATTTAATACTTTGGGAGCGGTTCAACCCAAAGCCCAACTCATTTTCAATCCCACTCGCTTGGTAATCGATTTACCAGATACAGATTTTGGCAGACCACAATTAACACAACCTGTTGGTGGCGCAGTGCGTTCAATTCGGGTGGGACAATTTGACCCCCAAACAGCCAGAATTGTTGTCGAACTGGCTCCTGGTTATACTATTGACCCCCAAGCAATCAAATTTATTCCTACTAATGGTAGTCGTTGGTTAGTACAGTTACCGACACCAACCACCATACCCATTACTTCATCAGCAGATATTTCACTCCAGCCAGAACCCCAGCCTTTAGAAACAACACCTAATTCCAACTTTCCCTCCAGAAATATCTATTCTGTTGTCAAACCCGACCCAGTAACATCAAATACCAGACCCCTGGGTAACACTCTCGCGGCTGTAACTCAACTAGAAAGTTTGCGAGTCACCGGCGATGGTTTTTTTGTTCGGACTAACGGTGGTAATCCCCAGATTCAGGTAAATCGCAGTTCTGACAAACGCGCAGTTCATATCGATATTGCTGGTGCGTCTTTGTCTTCTGCTTTATCATCACAAGATTTATCGGTGAATCGTTATGGTGTGAGTCGGATTCAATTTTCTCAGTTACAAACCAGACAACCAACAGCCCGCATAACTTTGTATGTGGAACCCAATAGTCCCGACTGGCGAGCCAGTAATAGTAGCGTTGGCGGGTTTGTAATTATACCAAATCGGCTAGGGAAGTTACCAGGAAATAGCGATAGCAATGTCATTTCCCAAGTTAATGATTCACCCGCCATCATTCAAGCGGTGGAGTTAGCTGAGAATGGCACACAACTGTTAATTCGCTCTAACAGACCTGTATCTGCTAGGGGTGGCTGGGATCGATCCTCTGGTTTATTTCGGATTGCGATCGCCAATTCTCAATTAGCCCCCAGAGTTATCGGCCCTGCTTTAAATGCCAATAGTCCCATTTTGCGGGTACGTTTGCAACCCCAAGATGATTCTGTCAATATTTTGATTCAACCAGCTACGGGAGTCCAAATTGGGGAAGTCAACCAAGTTAGTAATCAGTTGTTGGCTGTACAGTTACAACGCACTCGCCCAGCTACACCACCAATAGGTTTTCCGCCTCTACCTCCAATTGACAATATCTCAGTAACACCGCCAAACCCAGTCCCCAAAGGTAAACTTATAGTAGTGATTGACCCTGGACATGGTGGTAAAGATTCTGGCGCTCCTGGTTTGGGCGGATTATTAGAAAAAGATGTGATTTTACCCATTGGTAAACGAGTCGCTGCAATTCTAGAGCGCAATGGTGTACAAGCAGTCCTCACCAGAGATGCTGACTTTTTTGTTGAACTTCAAGGAAGAGTAGATATTGCTGAACGCGCCAATGCAACTTTATTTGTGAGTATCCATGCTAATTCTGTAGATAATCGCCCTGATGTGAATGGCTTAGAAGTATATTACTACGATAGTGGTTATGCTTTAGCTGAAGTAGTTCGTAAAACTATTCTGGAAGATATTGGCACAATTAAAGACCGAGGCACACGCAAAGCGCGATTTTATGTCTTGCGAAAAAGTTCTATGCCCTCGATTTTAGTAGAAACAGGTTATATGACTGGTCGAGAAGATAATCCCCGCTTAGGTTCTCCAGAATATCAAAATCGGATGGCAGAAGCGATCGCGCGTGGTATTCTCAAGTACTTACGCCAAAGGTAAGAATACAACCAATCTCAAAATATAGTACAAGTTTTTAAGTAATGAGGTGATATTTGCAGAAGTTCAGCAGTCAGAATTAATCAGTAGAAGTCTTAAACCCGCTATTTGTAGAGAAATCTTTCACTTATTCTGACTTCTGACTCCTGAATTCTATTTGCCAAACTAGTCAGTTCACAAATTGTCTGCTAAATTCTGTATTTTAATTGCTAAAACCTAAATCAATATCTGCCTGTGTATTCATCTTCCATTTTTGAAGGTAATCTTTACGATTTTTCTGATAAAGAACCTCAACGCGCCCCTATCGGGGTTTTTGACAGTGGTGTGGGTGGGTTAACGGTACTGCGACAAATTTACCGCCAACTACCAAATGAATCGATTATTTATTTTGGTGATACAGCGAGACTACCTTACGGGATTCGTTCTCAAGCCGAAATTCTTCAGTTTGTGCGCGAAATTCTCTCTTGGATGGAGCAGCAAAAAGTCAAAATGGTAGTGATGGCTTGTAACACCAGTTCCGCCCTCGCTTTAGACATTGTTCGTCAAGAATTTAATCTACCAATTTTGGGCGTAATTCTCCCTGGCGCGAAGGCGGCGGTACAACAAGGTAAGCGCATTGGTGTAATTGCTACCCCAGCTACAGCTAAAAGTAATGCTTATAAGCAAGCAATTCTCGAAATTGACCCCGAAGTACAAGTTTGGCAAGTTGGCTGTCCAGAGTTTGTCCCACTGATTGAGCAGAATCGCATCAATGACCCTTACACTACTGAGGTAGCCCGTTCTTATTTAGAGCCTTTACTTCAGCAAGAAATTGATACTTTAGTCTACGGCTGTACTCATTATCCCCATTTAGCGCCAGTACTGCGATCGCTACTTCCCAGCTATGTCAAATTAGTTGACCCGGCTGTTCACGTTGTCGGTGCTTGTTCTCAAGATTTAGAGTTGCTGGGCTTAACTAATACTCACCCGCCATTACCAACGCGCTTTGTTGTTAGCGGTTCTCCCCAACAATTTGCTCAGTCCGCAGTCCAATGGCTAGGTCATACCCCATTGGTCGAAGTTGTAGATTTAAATAACACAGTTGTTTCCCAACTCTCATAAACCAAAATGAAGTATGAAACTTCAGAAATTTCATACTTCATATATAGGACTCATATTTGATTCCAGATAAAACTTCTTTCCTACTCCCCACTCTCTACTCCCTACTCCCTGTATACACAAGTAGATTTGGGAATCAAACCCTATTCCTATAATTCATGTGACTATTGACTCGTGACTGTTTACCACCTCAGTTACTTGTGAGGTTACAGATATCTCCTGCTGATGTTTCTCATGATTCTTGGATTTTGAGAAAGAATTCTGAGCAACAGATTTTTGACTACTGCGCTTTGCTAGTGCTAATAATAGATAAACAGTGAATAAATACCCAGCAGCTAAAATAAAAATCATCATAGGCATATTAGCGTAAATCATTGTTCTACCAACTTTTTTCCCCGAAAAATATCAATTTTCATCCCATACGTAGAACTTCAACCATGCAAGATCATTCTTGATGGTCGCAGTTTGCTATGCTAAATCTGCCGTAGAGTTATGAAGCTCTTCGGTCAATCAAGTTAACTATTTAATTGAAGTTATTTGCAGACAATAAATCCCACAACGGTAAATTTGCCAAATGGCATAATTAACCGCGCTCCTCAGCAGTTTACTTAGTCTGCATTATTGCTTTTCACACCTCTGTGGTAGGATATACCACGACTCCCAGCGCAAGCTGCAAGCCGAAAACGAAATCCTGTAAGGACATCGCTTCACTCCATCCCAAGAAGTTTATCTGCCACTACAGAATCACAAGAAATAAGTCTCTTGGTTTTATGCTGTTGGCAATTAGCTATTCTGGATTCAAAACAACGAGCAGGTAACGCCACCAAAAAGTGCTTTACCTCCACGCTGTCAATACCTGAAAAATTTAAAATCCCTACATTTTAGCGTAACACAATGAACCTGACTTTTAAGCCAAACTTGAGGCTAAATTTTGAATTTTTTAGCAGGTTAAATTCACGGATGCCACAAGTTTTTCTTTGATTAAAAATATTATTTTTGTCTTATTGGAGCATAAATCATCAAAACCTAACACCCTGTTAATGTAGTTATTATTACCCAGGTTTAGGGATGTTAAATATAAATTTATAGTAAAAATCAAAGATATTCCTCAAGAATAATGCTTACTGAATTAGCCGACTCAATTATTTAATTTTCTTATACTTGTATATATACTTAGCATACTGAAAAAGACAGAAAATTCTGAGTCTAGAAAACATAAACCACTCATCGGGAATCGTCGCTAGAACCATTGATAAAAATTATGATTCTCCCAAACTGACTTGTTATATTTCTTTATATAATCTACTCGTAGCAGCAGATAATTTTACGCTTAATAATTATTAACTATAAGTTTGTATATTTAAACATGCTGTTAAGCAACCATGCTGTGATGCAGTTCTCAGATTTCTTTTGGAACTACAAAAATTTTTTTCATCAAGTTTAAGACCGCTAAAACAGCCTGTTTGCCTTGACAGTAGGGCAATAGCTGTGATTGTCATTTAACGAGAAAGCAAGTATTCTCTCAGCAAAACTTTGCGCTGGCACATGGTTATCTTAAAATGAGTATAGGATATGTAAACTTTCGTAACCTAAGCCAGAGTCCGGCCATCCATGACCCCAGCTACCTCCCTGTTTACCCCTGTGGAAGCAGATTTGCAAATACTAGCCGATAACCTGAAGCAGCTAGTTGGCAATCGCCATCCCATTCTTTTTGCCGCAGCCGAACATTTATTCGGAGCTGGGGGAAAGCGCATCCGACCAGCGATCGTCCTGCTGATATCGCGGGCGACAATGTTAGAAGAAGAAATCACCCAGCGTCACCGCCGTCTAGCCGAAATCACAGAAATGATTCACACGGCCAGCTTAGTGCATGACGATGTGGTAGATGAGTCACAGATGCGCCGTGGCGTAGCGACTGTTCACAGCTTGTTTGGCAATCGCATTGCTGTCCTCGCAGGAGACTTTCTCTTTGCTCAATCATCTTGGTACTTAGCAAATTTAGACAATTTAGAGGTAGTCAAACTCCTCTCCGAAGTCATTATGGATTTGGCGACTGGAGAAATCCAGCAAGGGATGAACCGCTTTGATAGCGGCTTGGCAATAGAAACTTACCTGCAAAAGAGCTATTACAAAACTGCTTCATTAATTGCTAACAGTGCCAAAGCCGCAGGATTACTGAGTGATGTTAGCCCAGAAATTGCCCAGCACTTGTATAACTATGGGCGGAATTTGGGTTTAGCGTTTCAGATAGTGGATGACATCTTAGATTTCACCAGTACTACAGACACTCTAGGTAAACCAGCAGGTTCTGATTTAAAAAGTGGTAACTTGACCGCACCTGTTTTATTCGCCCTAGAGGAAAAACCATATTTAGAAGTGCTGATTGAACGCCAGTTTGCCCAATCACAAGATTTAGAGCAGGCCTTGGCATTGATTCACGATAGTCAAGGCATACAGCAAGCGCGGGAATTAGCTGCCCATCACGCCAAATTGGCTGCTGAAGACATTGCGATTCTGCCCCCATCAGAATCACGCCAAGCCTTAATTGACATCACTGAATATGTGTTGAGTCGGCTTTATTAAAAATTTTTAATCATAAAGTTTTGATGTTGGAGTTGGGATTCAAAAAATTGGAGATGTATCCAAGGATTCCCAACTCCAATTTTTTTTAAGCAATATCTGGTGGTATTTGTCTGGAAGTTTTTTTGGGTTTGAGGCTTTGTTTTAGTTGTTTTTGAATGGTTTTTTCCAACTGGGAACGCTGCACTTCAAAAGTATGGGCTAATGTTCCAGGTGTTTCTAAAAAAACTATGCTATCTACGGGTGCTAGGGCAATTAATTGGAACAAAATATGGGTGACAGCAATGGGTGTGGCCACCACTTGAGGGTCTCGCCCAGCAGATGAAATTAGGGAAACATCCTGTATGGTAGAAAAAGCGTAAATCACCTGCTTCTCCAAACTTGGATCTGTACGGTGGCTCAATGTAGTTAAGACCCAGCTTCCCTCCTTTTGGAGAATATAGTACTGGGAGTGGCGTAATTGTTGAGCGATCGCACGAAAAGCAGGAGCAATTGCTGTAACAAGATGAGGTGAAATACCATCGCGGGGTGCATTGTCGATCAGCAATTGAATTTGTGTTTCTAAATCCATAATGACTTGTCAACGGCTTTTGGGTAATGGCAATCACAGCAGGTTAAAGTGTGAAAAATTCCCGCCAAGTTGGGAATAATAAAATCAGCTATATCCTGAATGCAGGATAGACCTGCGTTTAGCTTCAAGGCAAAACGCAAAAAGCCAATACCTACAGTCGTACAGGTTGTTTCTATATATGTTAGGGTCTTTTAAACACCGAGACTATGAATTCAGCCGCAACCGCAACTATTCCAACCGCAACTTTTCTGGGAGAACATACTATCGGCGTGGAGGTGATCTTTCAACTCCTGTACAAGGAGTTTCGGCAATCAACCAAAGCCTCAGAACAGAATTGCCATGATGTGGCAACACGTATTACTACCGAAGTATACAGAATTTGCAGCGAAAGTAAACGCATCCAAGCTTCCGGTGCAGTAGAAAGCTCCGCAATGACCCTAGCCAGACATCGGCTGCAACAATGTCTGAGATACTATCAGTTGGGTTCCAATAGAGGCAGAGTTGAATTACACAGTACTCTGAGCGCCATTATTTATCGTTACATTAATCCTCCCCAGAAGCAATTAAGCTATCAAGGGCGGCTGACTATCATAGAAGATTTTCTACAAAGTTTTTATCTAGAAGCATTAAACGCTTTCCGACGAGAGAATCAGTTGGGTACTACTTATCGTCCCCAAACTCTTTTGGAATTGGCAGAATACATGGCCTTTACCGAACGCTATGGTAAACGGCGCATTCCCTTACCTGGTCGTCAGCAACAATTAATTATTTTGCGGGCGCAGACTTTCTCTCAACAACAACCTCCCGAAACCAGCGTTGATATTGAACAAGCGGCGGAAGGTAGTTCTGGTGATGGTGATGGTTCTTGGGAAGAACCCGCAGTCCAGCAATTACGTTCTACAATGGCCACACAAGCAGAACCAGAACCTGAAGAAGATACTTTGCGTTCGGTTGTGATTACCGAGTTAATGAGTTATTTGGAGCAGAAACAACAATCTGATTGTGCTGATTATTTCTCTCTCCGACTTAAAGATTTATCCACACAAGAAATTGAGGCAATTTTAAATCTCACTCCTCGTCAGAGAGATTACTTACAACAACGCTTCAAGTATCATTTAATTAGGTTCGCTTTATTACACCGTTGGGAACTAGTACACGAATGGTTAGAAGCTTCTTTACACACAAATTTGGGGTTGACTCCCCAGCAATGGGAAGCCTACACCTCGCAGCTAGACGAGAAACAACGGTCTTTACTCGACTTAAAACAGCAAGGACAACCCGACGATAAAATTGCAAAAACTCTAGGGTTATCAATGGCACAACTGCAAAAACGCTGGTTTAAGGTTCTGGAACAAGCTTGGGAAATTCGTAACTCATTAGTGTCCGGATCAGGTGCATCTACTCATGAATAGTGACTCAGAATCCTTAAAAAACCAATTACTCACTTGGCTGTTAGCAGATGATGTTAACACCAGTGAGTCTAACCTGGTCGAGTTTAAGGAAATAGACGGGGTAGAAAACTCTCTTCAACAAGCAGCCACTTTCGCCAGTGGCGATCTAGAGTTGGGAGGGATACCCCAAACCTTTAAACTGGGAGATATTCCTACTGTGCAAGACCGTTTCCAAGCCGTACTCAAGCGTCGTTTACAAACCGAAATCGAAAACCAACCTCCTTTGTTTCCTTGGGAAACACAATTAATGGAATATCCTGAGCGTTTGGAAGAGCGATCGCTCAGTTTAGTTCCTGCCTGGGGTTGGAAAGCACAACAATCTAAGCTGAATCTGCCAATTAATTTGCCAGAAACAGTTTTCCGCGAATTACTAGAAAAGTGCCAAACACTGTTAACTGCTTCACTGCCTTTGGGAGCTAAATTAGTTCAGGCAGTGGAAGACTTCTTCCCACAAGAATCTTCTTATGCACTGAATGATATTGCTGGTTTGGTACTCAGAAGTACTTATCGGTCTGCGGATGTTCTCGATCAAAAACTCAACATCGAGAGCGATTACCCAGATTTACAACCGCGTCAACAAATGGCATTGTCTTTAATGGCTGCCAAACAACTGCTAGAAAATTTAAGTCTGCCAGTGACACCAAACAGTCCAGTGGTAGAAAGACAATGGTTGACAAGTGAAGGTTTGTTGACTTTGCGGGTTGAATATCAATCTCGTGGCAAACACACTCAATTACGAGTTGAGGCTGATTTACCCACCAAAGGAATTGTGACATTGCGAGCTGATGGTACTTTGGCAATGGCTCAGTCTTCTAGTGCGGGCTGCTTGAATGTTGAGTTATCCTGTCAGGAATTTAACCCAACCTATACTTTAGAAGTTGAGTTTCCTGAAATAGACCAACAGCCTTTGTTATTTGTGATTAATCCTACAATCTAGTCCAGATCAAAGACATCTGAGAGATTAAGAAAATTATTGTGGTTTTGGAGCTTATCTTTTTTAATAAGCGATCATTAGGGCTTCTACGTTTTTTTAAACGATCATTAGGGCTAAAACTATGAGACTCCCAAAGAATGCTGAGGGGAGTTACTGCTATCTGAACCAGAATTTCGGCAGGTTATAGCAGAAGGCAGTGGTTCGGCTCCTTTCGACTGCGCTCAAGGCAAGTCGCTCACCAACCAGAGCTAAAAGCTTTGCTATGCCTGGTATTCGTGCTTTTTAAATTGCCTCACTTATACTTCGACTGCTATATAAGTTACAACTAGGTAGATAGTTTAACTTAGCCAGTTTGAGATTTGCAATTTTAAATTGGTGATTGAACCGTCCAAAATCCAAAATTGTTTGACTGCATCTACACCTGACCTTGTAAATGTTTAACTTATCCAGGATTGATTGGTCTTCGCGTCTACCTATAGTTAATAGTTGGCGACAAAATATCCAGACTGCACCTGTAATGGTAGTGGAAGATTCGGTTCCTCTGCGGGTGCTAGTTTTTGGGTTAATTGTGATGGGAATTGTGGCGGTTGATATTGCCGCAGATACCAAATTTAGTTTTTGGGCTGTCCCTTTAAGTGTTGTCGGGGGAATTTGGAGTTACCGCTATCGCCGCAGCCAAAATATTCCCGTGAAGTTCTGCATCGCCATTGGGATGTTAGTGTCTTTGGGTGCGTTCTTTGGGCAAGTACTGGGAGAATTAAATGATACGCGGCTGGCTTTAGCAGAGTTATTAATTCAACTGCAAATACTCCATAGTTTTGATATGCCCAGACGCAAGGATTTGGGCTATTCAATTGTGATTGGTTTGATTTTGTTGGGTGTCGCGGCAACACTGAGTCAAACTTTGGCTTTTGCACCTGTATTATTGTTGTTTTTAGCGATCGCCTTACCAACTTTAGTCTTAAATTATCGTTCCCAAATCGGGTTAGATGAGTCAAAAGTTAAAAGGGAAAAGGCAAAAGAATCACAATTAAAATCATATTTACTTTTTTACTTTTTACTTTTTACTTTAATTGTGGGGCTAGGTTTAGGAATTTTTGCAGTTCTACCCCGGTTCCCTGGTTATCAATTACGGACATTTCCCGTTAGTTCGCCGATTGAAGTTAAGGGCAGTTTTACCGGACGCAGTATTATTAATCCTGGTTATGTGCGTCAAGGCAATTCTGAAAATCAAGGTAATGGTACAGAAAACAGTCAAAATGGTCAACCAGGAAAATTAAACGAGAGCTTTTATTATGGCTTTAATAGCCAAATGAATCAAAACCTGCGGGGAAGCATGACATCCAAGGTGGTGATGCGGGTGCGATCGCAGGTGGAAGGTTTTTGGCGGGTATTAGCATTTGATCGCTACACAGGTAAGGGTTGGGAAATTTCCCGCAATGATAATGTTACTACCCTCAAGCGATCGCCTTGGTCTTATCAAATTTATCTGTCTCCACCTCCAACCACCGCTAAAACCAGAGAAGTTGTACAAACCTATACAGTGGTAGCAGATTTGCCGAATTTGATTCCGGCAATGTCTTACCCCAAAGAAATTTACTTTCCCACCCCGATTATTGCAGTTGATCAGGAAAATGGACTGCGATCACCAGTTGCTTTAGCGGAAGACTTGACTTACACAGTGATTTCCGAAGTACCTTACCGCGATCGAACTTTGTTAGGTAAAGCTACTACTAACTATCCAAAAAACATTACAAAATACTATTTGCAAATTCCACCAGAAATTTCACCCAAAGTCCGCAAATTAACTGAAGAAATTCTGGCGAATTACCATCGCAATAATGTATCTAAGGTGTCAAAAACTTTAGATGCAACTTATGAAAAGGTACTTTATCTAGCCCAATACCTCAAGCAAAATTATTCGATTCCCCAAAATCCCTTGGAGTTTCCTTATTTGGGAGACAAAGAAGATTTAGTAGAAGCTTTCTTATTTAAATACAAAGGCGGCTATCCAGACCATTTCTCAACTGTGTTAACAGTCATGCTGCGTTCGATTGGGATTCCCGCGCGGTTAGTGGCGGGGTTTGGTGCCGGCGAATTTAATCCTTTTACGGGAATGTATGTCGTCCGTAACACCGATGCTTACGCGATGACAGAAGTTTACTTTCCTAAATATGGTTGGTTTACCTTTGACCCCATTCCCAATCATCCCTTAATTCCCCCTTCTGTTGAAGACTCCCAAACCTTTAGCGTTTTGCGGCAATTCTGGAATTGGGTGGCTGGGTGGCTACCTTCCCCTGTGACGGGCTTCTTGAACACATTCTTTGGGAAACTCTTGGGTTGGATATTTAAAGCGATCGCTTGGTTTTTTGCTTTATTCGCTCAAGGTTGGCTGGGTGTGTTAACTGGCTTAACTTTGGGAACTACAATTGCTTTCTTTGGCTGGCTGGGTTGGGTACAGTGGCGGAAGTGGTTAAAGAGTCGGTGGTTGAGTAAATTACCACCAATGGAAAGGCTTTATCAACAAATGCTGCAATGGACAGCCAGCAAAGGTCTAGGTAAGCATCCGTCACAAACACCCCTAGAATATGCCCAAGTGTCATATCAACATCATCCACCAGCCACAGCCCAAGTCATCGATGAAATTAGTCAGGCTTATGTGACTTGGCGCTATGGTGGGCAGACTCCCAACTTGCAACAATTACGCCAAAAATGGCAAGAAATCAAAAAAGGACACAAGAGGTAGGGGCGCAGGGTGCAGAGGGGAGAATCTTCTCCAATTCCTCCTTGTCCCCCTTGTCCCCCACACTCCCCACACCCCCCACACTTCCCACACCTCCCACACCCCCCACACCTCCCACACCCCCCACACCCCCCACACTCCCCACACTCCCCACACTCCCCACACCCCCCTCAACGGCCATAGATTACTTCCTCACAATTACGCATGTGCCTACGGGAGGATTTTCAGTATATTTCGCAAATAAACAGCTAAAAAAAGCATAGTTTGTCTAAAAACTAAAGAAAGCTAGATGTGATGCGTTGTAACTCCAGTTTTTTAGGGATAACATGGAAATAAAATCCTTACTGGATTCTCGTACCACATTTAGTCTCAGTTATTTTATGGACATTCAATTAATAAATATCGGTTTCGGCAACATTGTCTCAGCTAACAAAGTAGTTGCGATCGTCAGTCCAGAATCTGCGCCAATTAAGCGGATTATCACCGATGCGCGGGAAAAAAACCAGCTGATTGATGCAACTTATGGTCGTCGGACAAGGGCTGTAATTATCACCGATTCTAATCATGTCATCCTTTCCGCAATTCAGCCCGAAACGGTAGCAAACCGATTCGTGATTTCCCGCGATCACCATACGGTAGATAATTAACCAAGGATAGTTGACAAACGACTATTCTGTTTGCACCATATCGGCAGTACTATGTGAATTAGACTGGTTTTCTGTCACCAGTGCTACAAATTCGTGAGTCGAGGTCAGCCTGACAACGAACTCCAATGCAAAAATCATGATTGTTGATTAATTCACAGGTTGAACGGATGATGCAAGTTTTACCCATCCAGACTAGTGCTACTACCACAGAATGCCCGCCTACAGGCAAGTTAATTGTTTTAACTGGCCCTAGTGGAGTTGGCAAAGGCACCTTAATGCGATCGCTGTTGCAGCGTCATCCGCAACTGTATTATTCTGTATCCGTGACAACTCGTTCTCCTCGCCCCGGAGAAATTGATGGCAAAAATTATTACTTTATTAACCGTAGTAAATTTGAACAACTGGTTGCTCAAGGTGAATTTTTAGAGTGGGCGGAATTTGCGGGGAATTATTACGGTACTCCGCGAGAAACTGTAGTCAATCAAATTCAGTCTGGTAAGTTAGTAGTGCTGGAAATTGAGTTAGAAGGAGCAAGACAAATTCGCGCTTCCTTTCCTAATGCTCTCAGCATTTTTATTTTGCCGCCTTCTTTTGATGAATTAGAAAAACGGATACGTGGCCGTGGACAAGACTCTGAAGAAGCGATTTCCCGTCGCCTAGTCCGCGCCAAGGCGGAAATCGCGGCTGCTGATGAATTTGATATTCAAATTGTCAATGACGATTTTGAAACAGCACTTGCAGCGATCGAAGCCGCGATATTTGAATAATCACACACCAAGCATTTTTAGCACCAAATAATTAAGGACACATATTTCTATGTGTCCTTAAAATTTTTTGATGAATATCCATTTTTTGATAATGTAACTTCTAAAAAAACTAGCCTCTAGTATATATCGGCGGAAATAAACAGACATCTGGAATTGCTAAAAGGCTTGTGGTATCAATATTCTTTCTTTTGACTTTTGACTTTTGACTTTTGACTTTTGACTTTTTGTACTAGCCCCTAGCCCCGCATAGCTTGGCAAATGGTAATCAGTAATTAGAATTACTAATCACTAATTACCAATTACCAAAAACCAATTAGCCGATTAAGCCTTGAATGAGTGCAATATTGCTAGTTAGGAAGTAAGCAACTACTGCACCACCAATGCCACCAATTAAGAAAGCACTAGCAAAGTTGTTCCAGCCTTCTTTAGAGAGGAAAGCATCTGGGGCTGAAGCGCCAGTTACACTGTTCAGGGCTTTGGGAGGATTGCTATTGGCATATAAAGATAAGCCACCTGTCAGAAAAATTACTAGGGCGATCGCACCTAATAAGCCTGCTAGGTTAGCGTTTTCTGCACTACGCAGTGGGCCATATTTAGCGAAGGGGCCAAATATCCAGTAGCCATGTGCCATACCAACTTCTAGCCCACGTCTGAAAGGAGTTAAACCTAGACGATAAGCTGGCAGGTTATTGATGAACCACTTGACTGCGGGAGAAGAATTAACAGGGGTTTCGAGATTACCCAACTGAGGATCACCACCTGCGGGAAACACGACTTCTCTGTTTCTCACATCACTGGGTGAATTTTTAGATGCGTCTACTGCTTGCGCCATAATTCGATGTTCGCCTCTCAATTACATAAGCAACAGTTTAAAATTCCAATGCTTTGGTTATGGCAGTGGGTGGAACAGTAGGTCTGGGAAAAAGCGGTTAAACTCAATCAAAATGCCTGCTGTAATTGTCAGCCAGAGGGTGGCTGCCACTGGTGCTGTGGAAATAAATTTAATCAAATAGGATGATTGATCGCCTTTTTCAGCCATGTATTTAATCTCCAAAACAATGAATCAGTTAAGCAAAACCTAACGAGGAGAAACGGGGATCTCAGAATCTTTAGCAGCTAATTCGCCAGAAAGGAATTCTTTCAAAGCGGCTGCTGGCCAAGCAAAACCTGTGGCAATTAGGGGTAGTGCCAAAGCCAAATCGATTTGGATTTCTTTTTGTTCGGTGTCAGATTCTTTTCTAATTGCGATTAGGTAAGCACGACCTACCCAACCAATCCAGCCAGCAATGTAAAGAAAGAGAATGCTGGGAATCAAAAAGTCACCAGCGCGGTCTAGACGACCATCAACAATCAGGTGAGGATAGCCTTCAGGGCCACAGAGTGCTTGAGAGTAACGCTCAAATCTCTTTTGACCTGATTGGGGATCGGCAGTTGTATTTCGGGCATTTTTAGCTAGTGCTTGAAATGCGGGGTTGTCTTGGCAGGGTGTAAGATTAGCCCCTAGAGCTTTCGCTGGGGGAGCAAAATTGAACCAAAGACAAATCGCTAAAATCAAAGCAAACAATCGTCGCATGGAGTTGTTTCCTTTTATTACAAAAGAAAAAGTTTTTTGTACAAAACGAAGCGGCTTGTACATTCTTTATTTGGCTAACTAGCAAGTCATCATACTCTTGCCTGGGAACCGAGTAAAGTTTAAGTAAATAAAAGTTAAAGCTTCTCAAACAAATCGTTATTTTGTAGAACCCTCAGATGGCAACCGTTTTAGCAATCGAAACCAGTTGTGATGAAACTGCCGTCGCAATTGTTAACAATCGTCAAGTTCGCAGTAGTATTATTGCCTCCCAAATTCCAGTTCATCAGCAATATGGTGGAGTTGTCCCAGAGGTGGCATCACGCCAGCATTTAGAGACGATCAACCAAGCGATCGCCCAAGCTCTGGAACAGGCACAATTAGACTGGTCAAAAATTGATGGCATCGCTGCCACTTGCGCCCCTGGTTTGGTGGGAGCGTTATTGGTGGGGTTAACTGCTGCCAAAACTTTAGCGATCGTACACAATAAACCATTTTTGGGAGTCCATCACCTCGAAGGCCACATTTTTGCGACTTACTTGAGTGAGCCAACTTTAGATCCCCCTTTTCTTAGCTTACTGGTTTCAGGCGGACATACAAGCTTGATTTATGTTAAAGACTGTGGTAGCTACGAAACCCTGGGTGAAACCCGTGATGATGCGGCAGGGGAAGCCTTTGATAAGGTAGCACGCTTGTTAAATCTAGGTTATCCAGGTGGCCCTGTAATTGACAAGTTAGCACAGCAGGGCGATTCCCAAGCTTTTGCCTTACCAGAGGGCAAAGTTTCCTTACCGGGTGGCGGTTTTCATCGCTATGATGGCAGTTTTAGTGGCTTAAAGACAGCCGTACTCAGGTTAGTGCAGCAATTTGACAAAAATGGCGAGCAAGTGCCTGTGGCAGACTTAGCAGCCAGTTTTCAGGCAACTGTAGCCAAGGCACTCACCAAAAGAGCGATCGCTTGCGCCCTGGACTATGGACTCAATACCATTGCTGTAGGTGGTGGAGTAGCAGCAAATAGCGGCTTGAGACAGCACTTGCAAGCCGCCGCCAGTCAACATAACCTGCGTGTTTTATTCCCACCCCTGAAATTTTGTACCGATAACGCCGCCATGATTGCCTGCGCCGCATCTGACCATTTATCTCGCGGTCATATCTCACCCTTGACTTTGGGTGTAGAGTCGCGGTTATCGCTGGGTCAGGTGATGAAGTTGTATGAAGTGTAATGGTTATTTGTCCTTTGTCCTTGGTCATTTGTTCTTTATCCAAAACTCTTGACCATTGACTACTGATTACTGACAATTGCCCGAATATGGCTGGCAACAGCATCTGGTTGTTCTAACATAGCTAAATGTCCACAATTAGAAATTTCAATCACATTGTCACCACAGTATTGAAAAAGCCGATGAAAGCTGGCTAAATGGCGAACATATTTCGGTTCCATGACCTTATCATCGGCACCAGCCAAAAAATATACAGGCTGTTTTAATTGTGATACCAACTGCGGTAGGCGATTGACTTCTTCTTCGGTTGTGGAATCTAATAACGCTCCCAACGCCGCTTCTGGGTCAGCAACCACAAAATCTATCACCCTTTGACGCGCCCAGTAACGGTCTAGAGGGCGGGCTACACTGTCTCTAGTAAATAGCAAATCAATCAAAGGGATTTGAGATAGCCAGCGCGGACGAACTTGTAAAAATCTCTGACCTGCTGAACGAAATTTTTCAAAAGCTTCCTTGAGATAAATCCCACCACCAGCGTTGATACAGATTACACCTTGAACCACATCAGGTAGTAAAGCAGCTGCCCAAAGTGCGATCGTCCCGCCCAACGAATGCCCAATCAACCAAGCACTGGTAATATTTAGCTCTTGTAATAAAGCGGCTAAATCTTGGGCGTAAGCAGTTGGTGTATACAGAGAATCAAATTGGGAATTAGAACTATCCAGCAATTGGGATGTCAAACCAACAGTACTTTGTAAACGATTTACATCAATTTCAGCGTGAGATTGGGACTCACCAAAACCGCGTAAATCATAAGATAAACACTGTAAATCTACGGACAGACGGGAAATCACAGGTTGCCAGTACCCACGACTATTTAGCCAACCGTGGATAAATACTAAAGCATGGGGGCAAGCAGTGGGAGCCGTTAACTCGTATGCGTGTGGAACGCCTAAGATTTCTATGGTTGCCATATTTATATCGTACCCCCAAGCATGGGTACGACTAAATACAGAACAGAAAATGTAGGGAGGGATGAGGGGTTAGGGGCTAGAGACTGGAGGCTAGTACAGGTCGGTGTAAATAAACAGACTATCTGGAATTGCTAAAATGCTTGTGCTATCGTTATTTTTCTTTTTGCCTTTTGCCTTTTGCCTTTTTGTACTAGCGAATTATTTCCCCAACAAACGCTGTCGGACTCCTTCGGCAATTTTATGTCCGAGATATTCAGGAATTAAGCTTTCGTTTGGCCCCAACAAATAGAGAATCAGCCGCGTGCGTCCTCGCCAAACCAACAAATTCGCGTTAACTACTAGCAAATCTTCTTGCCAGATAGCGTACATCACTTTGTAAAACAATCCTGGTTGGTTATCTGCTTCAATCACCAAAGCCGGCAGATGAAATACAGGATCGACATAAAACTCAGTCTGTACTTGTTCTAAGCCAGCATCTAAATTAAATTCTACTGCCAGCATTTCTTCGACTTCAAAGCGCCCTCCTAAAGCCTCTCGAATTGCCCGACAGACATTTTCTGCGGTTTTCTCTGTCAAAGCTTTGCTACCGCGAGAGACTAAAAGTTTGATGAAAACTAACATTGGTGGTCGAATTTGACCGTACAGACTCAGACCGTGAATGGTCAAGCCATAAGCTGCCAGCACACCAAAAATATCACTGAGGAGAAAGGATTGGTTACGGTAGGCAAAATGCAGCGCACTTTTACTACCTTCCGGCTTCAACTCGATAACGGCACGTCTGGTTTTATATAGACGGTAAGCTAATCGAAGATTTTGCAGTTGAATCTCACTGCTGACAAATTGCTCATAAAACTGGGGGAACGCTCGGTTAAAGCGTTTTAGGAGTTCCAGTGTCGAAGATTTTAAACCAGAAGCCATTGTTGGGGGTAAGACTCGCTTGCTGTTTTCACCTGGGGGCTGTGGACTAGGGACTGGGTGCTAGTAATAAACATTATTCCCAACAACCAGTAGTTAATACCGATATTCACATAACAGAAGACAGGAGGCAGGAGGAGGACACTTTGCTCAAGTCGAGCCAGCGCGTTGCGGAGGTTCCCTCCGTTGTAGCGACTGGCGTGGGCAACCCGCCCACGCAAGTGTCTCCAGAAGGCAGAAGTCAGGAGGAAAAGTCTGATGATTCCTGGCATTCAAGCTTTCCAATTGTCCTAACACATCTGACTACCGCCATATATACAATTGACTCTCAAAACTTTGCCTTTTGGGGAATTTTCCCTGGACTTTACAACAAAATGCTAAAGTTGAAAATGATTGGTACAAAACACGCGATTAAAAGCTGTTGCCATTAAATGATCCCAACAAAATCTGAAAAACTCAGGGTGTAGGGTAAAAGATGGCACTGACTTGATAAAACGTGTATCATCTCTTTAAAAGAGTGGTAGCCAATTCAGTTATACTACCCGAACCACGTTGGCATGGGTTTTTGGAAAACTTGGTTTAGTACTCCTGAATCTGTAACGGCAAATAGAGCAACTTCCTTTGAAGAACATACAGGGGAAATTGGTAACTCTAGTGCTAATAGTGATGCGGCGCGAAACGCGGAACGCATTGTTTTTAGCACAGAGAGAGATATTGACTTGTATGAATTAGAAGAACTGTGTGATGCAGTTGGTTGGTCGCGTCGTCCTTTGCGAAAAGTAAAAAAAGCCATAGAGCATAGTTTTCTCGTCGCCTCGATGTGGCAAGTACGAGGAAACCAACGTCGGCTTATTGGTTTTGCCCGCGCTACCTCAGATCATGCTTTTAATGCCACGATTTGGGATGTAGTAGTTCATCCAGACTTTCAGGGTAAAGGGCTGGGTAAAGCTTTGATGAAATACGTACTCAAAAAACTCAGAAGCGAAGAAATCAGTAATGTGACTCTCTTTGCTGATCCCCATGTAGTTGATTTCTATAGGGGTATGGGTTTTATGACTGACCCTGAAGGCATTAAGGGAATGTTTTGGTATCCTCACTAAAATATTGTGGCTAGAGGCTAGTACAATAAAGCAAAAGTAAAAAGGCAAAAGAAATAGTCATATCACAAGCCTTTTAGCAATTTCTTATTGTCTGCTTATTTCCGCAAACCTGTACTAAGGGCTGAGTTTAGAGACTAGTATTTTTACTCAACACTTTCCACATAGCACTTTTTCAGAGTGTCTTAATACATAACCTTTGACTATAAATTCAGGTGAATGGTTGGCAAATAGATGTTAAGCCTGCTATGATGGTAAAGGTTGTGTGTTAAGTTAAATGTCTGGTAATGCGAAAGGCAAAGTCAGTCACGCCCAACTAAAAAATCCGGGATGTAGCGCAGCTTGGTAGCGCGCCTGCTTTGGGAGCAGGATGCCGCAGGTTCAAATCCTGTCATCCCGACTGAAGTTTAATACTTTAAATTTGGGAATATCCTATCTATGTATTTATCCAGAGATAGGATATTTCTTTATATTTTTAAGTTGTCATTAGAATTTACTATCGTTGAAGTAGAAAATTTTTGTGGCAGTTGAATTGTGTACTAAGTTTAACAATTAGATTGTATAGGAATACGGTTTGATTCCTGAATCTAGTTGTGTAGGTAGGGATTAGGGAATGGGGAGTAGGGAGTAGGAAAGAAGCCTGATCTGGGTGTACTGATTTTTTTCCCAAATCAAATATGAGTCTTATAGATACTACATAAAACGATAATTTAGTTTTTTTGGTTTGGTCAAAAGTCGAGGAATTATATTTTGAATAGTAAAATCAGCCGAGAGTAAGTCTAGGTATTGATTTAAGCAATGATATGGGCAATAAATAAATGGAACGAATTATTTTGCGATCGCGTCACTAGTTTTTGAGAAAGACAATAAAATGGCATTAATCATCTCAACGGTCAGCAAAAGTTTTCATTTTTTGAGAGCAGTCTATAATAGGCATCTATAATTCTTGTGCAGGAATCAGGCAAAGCCAAATAAAAAAATCAGGTTGCAGCACAATTGACTGCGACAAAAATAGCGTAGGAGTTCTCAAGAATTTAGAAATCTCCCATTTTGCGAGTTGATTGTGACCATTTAACAGCCATTATGGCGTTTTTACATCTCCAATGGATTGCTATATAACTAAAACAAGTTAGTGCTGTGCAAATCCAACCAATTAGTCTGACTTTAATTAAAAACCATTGACGCGAGGAGTAGTCATGAAAGCATTAGTTCGCTGGGGCGCAACATTGGGTTTAATCGGGAGTACTCTGTTAGGCACAGTTTTTGTCGGTAATGTCCCAGTGCTGGCATTGTCAGAACAACAAATCAAAGAAAAACTAGACTCAGTACCAGTGTATCTGATTACCAATGATAAAGGATTACCTTTGAGTCGTCCTTTACCAGAAAATCAAGATGGTAAAAAACTGGGTGGTTCAGTCACAGGCGTTTATCTCAGCCGTCAAGAGGCGCAGGCTTTTATTAATCAACTGCGGACGACCAACGCTAACGACCCCAAAATGGCAGAAATTGTCAAGAATCTCCAGGTGACAGCTGTACCGTTGGGAATTATTTATCAGCAGTTGCAAGAAACCAAAAATCAACCTAATCGTTTGGTATTTGCTTTTAAACCAGTAGATCAGGATGTCAAAGGCGCATTAGAATTATTGAACCAAAGCGGTCAGAAAGTCGAACAGTTTCGGAGTGTGCCGATTTTTGCGGTTCGCTTTGCACCAGATCAAGGTTATGTACCCATTAAACTGACAAACGACAAAGAACAAGTCGTACCGTTGTTTGTGAGTAAGCAAGATGCTCAAGGTTTGTTAAACCAAGTCAAACCAAAATATCCCAAGGCGGATATTCAGGTTATAGACATAGATGGCGTAATCAAGACTTTACAAGATAAGAACGAAGATTGGCTCAAGCAAGTGGTATTAGTGCCTTCTCAAGAATCCAGAGAATATATTCGGACTTTACCCAAAAATTCGGGAAACAGTGGGAATAATAATGCCCAGCCTGCAAAGCCAAAACGTTAAAGCATGGCAGATCAACAGCCACAGGTAGTTTCTGGGTTACAACTTTGGCAGTGGCGTAAGCAAGCAATTCAAGCTGCGATCGCTGCTGCTGTACCCCCATTAGAAGTTGATTGGCTGCTGCAAGAAATTGCTGGTTTAGACCGTTTGTCCCTGCGTTTAGAATCTTTCAAAGACTGGGCGGAAGTAACCATCGCCATGTCTTTGAGAGATTTAGAACAGCTTTGGCAGAAACGATTGCGCGATCGCTTACCAGTGCAGTACATCGCGGGTGTGACACCTTGGCGAAATTTTAAACTGGCGGTGTCGAGTGCGGTGTTAATTCCTCGACCAGAGACAGAGTGCATCATTGATTTAGCCATAGCGGCGATCGCCCAAAATCAGGCTGTCAAGTCATTGGATCAAGGGCATTGGGTAGACTTGGGGACTGGGAGTGGTGCGATCGCTATTGGGTTGGCGGATGGGTTGCCAAACGCTACGATTCATGCCGTTGATTACAGCAACGCCGCCTTAGAAATTGCCCAAACCAACGCCAAAAATCTGGGATTTGCCGACCGGATTCATTTTTATCAAGGTTCTTGGTGGGAACCATTAACCACTCTCAAAGGCCAAATCAGTGGAATGGTTTCTAATCCGCCCTATATCCCGACGGAAACGGTGGCTACCCTAGAACCAGAAGTCAAGCAGCATGAACCACATTTGGCATTAGATGGTGGTGCGGATGGTTTAGATGATATTCGTCATTTAATTGAAGTCTCCCCCAGTTATTTACGCCCTGGTGGCGTGTGGCTGATTGAAATGATGGCGGGACAAGCGGGTGCAGTGCGAGAACTTCTGCAAAATCAAGGTAGCTATAGCGATATTCAAATCCACTCTGATTTAGAAGGAGTTGAACGTTTTGCTTTAGCGTATATAGGGAACAGGGGATAGGTGACAGGTAACAGATAGGGGTGAAAGGTTTTGGATATATACATCCCTACACCTTGACAGGAGTTATGAGTGAAAATACAAAAATTACTTATTTTCATTCATAACTTCTGACATTGGTAGATATGGCTCAAGTTGCTCTAGAAGATTTGATTGCAGGCGCACAGGCTGGCTGTTTAGTGAGTTTTCCGACTGATACTGTACCAGCACTGGCGACTTTGCCAGAGAAAGCTGCCTTAATTTTTGCCGCCAAGCAGCGCAGTCAGGATAAACCTTTGATTTTGATGGGTGCTAAGGCTGAGGATTTATGGCCTTATGTCAAGGGTGGCGAACATGAATATGAAATTTGGCAACAAGTAGTAAATAAATATTGGCCGGGAGGGTTAACGTTAGTATTGCCAGCGAGCGATCGCTTGCCCAAAGAAATGAACCCGACTGACCCAACTACGGTTGGTATTCGAGTCCCAAATAGTGCGATCGCCCGTTCTATTTTGGCAAAAACAGGCCCTTTAGCAACAACCAGTGCCAACTTTTCTGGACAGCCACCTTTACAAACGATGGCAGAAATTACGAGGCAATTTCCTGATGCGTTAACCTTAGAGACGAAAGGACTTATTGAGGAAATTTCTGGGGTTGGTGTACCTTCCACTGTTGCTAAGTGGACAGGAGAAAACTGGCAAATTTTGCGTCAAGGAAGCATCACACTGGATTAATCAGAATAATAATTGCCATATTTATGAACTGGAGCAACTGGGCATATCTCGGAGTCGGAATCATCTTAGGAATCGGTTTTCGTTGGTTATTTGCTAAGTCAGCAAACACTAGTCCTAACATATCGCCAGTAATATCAGAATCACAAGAAACTGTGTCACAACTGCGGCAAGAAATCAAACAAACGCAGTTGGCTTATCAAATGGCGCAGGAGATGAGTCAATTTAAAGCAGGTTTTTTAGCACGTACTACCCATGAATTGCGATCGCCACTCAATAGTGTGATTAGCTTGCATCAATTAATTTTGTCAGACTTATGTGAAAATCCCGCAGAAGAACGAGAATTTATCGCCCAAGCTCACGAAAAGGCTTTGAAATTGCTGCATTTGATGGATGAAATTCTCAGCGTTTCTCGAACCGAATACGGTACAAATAAATTAGATATTCAGCCCCGATGTTTAGACACAGTTTTTCAAGAAGTTAAAGACTTAACTTATATGCTGGCGGCGAATCGGAATTTTTTGTTGCAGATGTCACCCATAGATCCAGAAGTTCATGTGTTGGCAGATCATCGCTGGTTACGCCAAATTTTAGTTAATTTAGTAGACACTGCAATTACTCAAATGCAAGAGGGTAGTATTTGGGTTTCCGCCACAGTTTCAGATCATACTAATATGGCTCATATCTATTTAGATATTCCCGCCCATGCTTTACCTGAAAGTGAGCCGATAGATTTCATGAAACATAATAATGAGCCTTCTCAAACTAAAGATGAGAAGGTCAATCTTTCTCCAGGAATGAAATTATTACTCAATCAAACACTATTAGAAGTTATGGGAGCAAAACTAGAAATGCTTCCCCATTTAACAAGTCCAGAATCAACTGATTCACTAACTAGGGTACAAATTACCATTCCTGTAGCTTGAAAAAGTGCTGAGTGCTGAGTGCTGAGTGCTGAGTAAAAAGCCTCTAGTACAGATCGGTGGAAATAAAGATACCATTTCAAGTTAGTGAAAAGCTTGTGTTATAAGCTTTTTGACTTTTGACTTTTGCCTTTTGCCTTGTTGTACTAGCCTCTAACCCCTATTCCTGAAACTGTAATTCTGCTGCGGAAAGGGAATTTAGCTGTTTGGATTGGTTATGTAGCACCATAGTTGTGCTGCTGTTGGGTATAAAACCCATTTTTGTATAGAATCCTTGTTGGTGAGTGGTCATTAAATATACTCGCTCTACCAATTTCATTCGGGGATGGTTCAAAACTGTTGTGATTAATTTGCTACCTAGCCCAGTGCCTTGGTAGTCTGGGTGAATGACTACATCCCAGATTGTGGCGCGATAGATACCATCAGAAGTTGCTCTAGCAAAGCCAACGAGTTTTGTATCATCCCATAAAGAAATTACTGGCTCGCTGTTGGTAACAGCGATGTTTAAATCCTCAATACTACGTCCTTTTGCCCAAAAAGCTGCAAGATTAAATAATTCTTGGAGTTGGTAAAGGTCGATGTCAGAATGGCGATCGCTAAATTTAATCTGAGGATGGTTCATGTGTAGCAACTCAATTGCACCAATAAGTATGTTTGCTTTTATTTAGTCATATTGTGCAGAAAATTTCTCCATAGGCATAGCGAAATGCAACCATATACAAATTTATTTAACCATTCTCAGACTTACTCACAAATGAACTTCCACAGAGGATGACTAGGCCCTTGCTGGCGGATGCGACAAACTTGTTTTTCTAGGCGTTCTTTTTCTGGCTGTGGTAGTCCCATTAAAATATTACGGCTTTGCCAAACTAAAACAGAAACAGTCATAGCAATACAAAAACTTAAACCCAAGGTAGACAGGGGATGATAGATGAGTCCATATCGCACTGCTACCCAGGTAAAGTATTGTTGCCACAGGGCAATTTCTGAGCGTAAATTCCACAGACTCACAGGTGCAATCAGCAGCCATAAAAATGTCACAAATAACCATCTGCCATACACTGTCAGCTGATGTAGTTTCTGAACTTGTTTAGCAAAAGATGGGTCATTAATTGATGGTTGTTCTGATTGATCCATAGCAGGAAAAGGTCACGCGGACGTTGATGCAAATAGTGTTAGCAATTTTTGATTTTAAATGCGAGATTTTGGGTAGTTTTTGAATTTGAGTCTTGGTTTGAGAAATGTGGAAGCAGTATAAACAACATTTCAGCAAGTTAATCGAAAATCCCCAATAATTGACTAACTATCTGCTGATGCGTCAAATGCTTCGCTGTTGGTGACTGGATTGGGTTTCTCGGTACGTTCCCGCCACAAAGCTAGGAGAGTACTAGCAATAAAAATACTGGAGTAAGCCCCGGCGATGAAACCAATAATTAAGGCTAAGGCAAAGTTTTTTAGGGTTTCTCCCCCAAACAGAAAGATGGCAAATAAGGTCAATAAAGTTGTTAAGGTGGTGTTGATAGACCTAGTTAGGGTTTGATTGACGGCATCATCAACAATTTCGGCAATTGGGCGGTTAGGATTGGTTTTGAGGGTTTCACGAATGCGATCGTAAATTACCACTGTGTCGTTGACTGAAAACCCAGTAATTGTCAGCAAAGCAACGATGAAAAGGCTATCTACTTCTGTTCCGAAAACCAGACCAAAAATTGAGAATATACCTACTGTGATCAACACATCATGAAACAGAGCAATAATCGCAAAGACGGCATAATCTAACTGGAATCGGAAAGCTAGGTAGACGATAATCCCCGCAAATGAGACCACCAAAGCAATCATCCCAGAGGTAAATAACTCTCTTCCCAAGGTAGGCCCAACTGTGTCAATTTGGTTTTTCTGCTCGTCAAAAGCACCAACTTTGGCACTGAGAGCATTTTGCAACTGGGTACGCTGATCGCGATTTAAATTTTTTGTCCGAATCAAGATACCGTTTTCTTTTTTGGTTTCTTGATCGGCAACAATTTGGATACTGCTATCACCTAGCCCTTGTTCTTTGGCGACTTCCCGAACAACGTTGATATCAAGTGGCTGTTCACAGTTTTTCGGTTGACTGCAATCTCGTTCAAACTGTAGTCTTGTACCGCCGACAAAATCTAAACTTGGACGTAGAGGCGCACGAATATTTGGATTTTGCCAAGAAATCACCATTGAGATGATACCAGCGAGGATCACTGCACAAGAGATAGTCCACCAAAGCGATCGCGATTTGTTAATACTCAGTTTCATTGCGCTACCTCAGTCTTATTAGATGCTCCTGATGCTGACAGGTTCGGACAGTAAAATTCTGGTTTTCGCAGTGCAGGAATCGAAATTGCTAAAAACATAAAGGTACGACTACAGGTAATCGCAGTAAACATACTCACTGCTACGCCCAAAGCCAAGGTGAGCGCAAAGCCTTTCACCAAACCAGCACCTAGCCAGAATAACGCTGCACAAGCAATTACTGTTGTGACGTTGCCGTCTAAGATACTCGAAAAAGCGCGGTAAAAGCCAGATTCCACAGAGCGATACAATGACTTACCTGCTTGTAGTTCTTCTCTGGTGCGCTCAAAAATTAGCACGTTAGCATCCACCGCCATACCAATACTCAGAATAAAACCTGCAATACCTGGCAATGTCAGAGTTACACCTAACAAGGCAAAGCAAGCCCAAGTCAGAATAGCGTAGATAATCAGAGCAATATTCGCAATTAATCCTGGTAGTCTATAGTACAAAATCATAAATATTAATACTAAAAGCAGACCACCACTGCCAGCATAGATACTGCTGACAATACTGTCCTTACCCAAGGTTGCCCCAACGGTGCGGATTTCAGCAATTTCCACGGGTACAGGTAACGCACCACCACGCAGTTGCACGCCTAAATCATTGGCTTGTTGGGCTGTAAAGCGGCCTGTAATGACGGCTGCACCACCAGTAATCCCATTAGCCGCAAATTCTGGCCCGACTACAGGGGCGCTGATCAGTTCGTTATCAAGGAAAATCCCAATACTACGGCCTGTACCTGCTAAATTTTTGGTAATTTCAGCAAATAATTCACCGCCCTTCTGCTCAAAGCGAATGGCAACATTCCAATTGTTACCTTGTTGAGTCGGTTCACCGTAGGCATCTTGCAGGTATTTACCATTAAGGGGAGGATCGGTGCTTTCAAATAATTCCAGGATAGCTTGATTATTTTTTTGTAATTCTTCTTGATTTTTGTTAATTGCGGCTTTATCTGTGCTGTTGCGTAATTCTTGCTGCTTGGCTTTCAGTTCGGCGCGTGAAGATTGAAAGGCAAAAAGTTGGGTTTCAGTTCCAGGTTTTTGTTTACGAAATTCTAATTGTGCTGTACCGCCTAGCACTCTTTCTGCTTGTTCGGGATCATTTACCCCTGGTAACTGGACAAGAATTTTATCTGCACCTACGGTTTGAATGACTGGTTCGGAAACACCAAGGCCGTTAATTCTTCCTTCTACGACTTTCTGAACGCCTGCTAATTCGCGTTCGGTGATTTCTTTCATCCCTGGTGCGGGTTTGACTTGAATTGTAAGCTGGGAACCGCCGCGTAAATCCAGCCCCAGAGGTATCGGAATTGTGGCAATTACTGCGATCGCAGCGATTACCAAAACTAATATCAAAGCTAATAGTGACTGCTGTCTTTGCATACCATAACTCGCAACTGACAAACGCTATAATAGCGTTCTTTGATGGAGTTTATGAATGATGGGGAGTGGGGAGTGGTGAGTGGGGAGTAGGTATCAATCAAGTCAAAAGTCAAAAGTCAAAAGGTAAAAGACTATATTTCTTTTGACTTTTGCCTTTTGATTTTTGCCTTTCTACTCCCTAAACCCGCATAGCGACCATTTTCTGTACAGCTTCAACGATTTGTTCTGGCTGAACAATGGTAAGACGCTCTAGAGCGCCGTTGTATGGTGTGGGAATATCTTGGGAAGATAGACGCAATACTGGTGCATCTAATTCGTCAAAAAGGCGATCGTTAATGGAAGCAGTTAGTTCTGCACCGATACCGCCAGTCCGCATACACTCTTCTACGACAATGACGCGGTGGGTTTTGCGGATCGATGCACCGATGGTATCAAAATCCAGGGGTTTGAGTGATATTAAATCAATTACTTCGGGGTCGTAACCTTGTTTTTCTAAAGCTTTGACGGCTTGCACGACATGATGGCGCATCCGGGAGTAAGTCAGAATTGTGACATCTTTGCCTTGACGCACTACCTCTGCTTTATCTAAGGGCAGGAGGTATTCTTCTTCTGGTAAATTTTCTTTTAAGTTATACAAAAGTACATGCTCAAAGAACAGTACGGGGTTATCGTCGCGGATGGCGGATTTGAGTAAGCCTTTGGCGTTGTAGGGTGTGGAACAAGCCACAATTTTTAACCCTGGTACGGCTTGAAAGTAAGCTTCTAGGCGTTGGGAGTGTTCTGCGCCTAATTGTCTACCGACACCACCGGGGCCGCGAATTACCATTGGAATTTTAAAGTTACCGCCGGAAGTATAGCGCAGCATCCCGGCGTTATTGGAGATTTGGTTGAAGGCGAGGAGCAGAAAGCCCATGTTCATACCTTCAATAATCGGTCGCAACCCAGTCATGGCCGCCCCGACTGCTATACCAGTAAAGCTATTTTCGGCGATGGGAGTGTCTAAAACCCTCAAGTCACCATACTTTTTGTACAAGTCTTTGGTGACTTTATAGGAACCGCCATAATGTCCTACGTCTTCACCCAGAACAAATACACTGGAATCACGCGCCATTTCTTCATCAATGGCTTCCCGCAGAGCGTTGAAAAATAATGTTTCTGCCATTTAAACCTTTAGTTACGACGGTTGTTTTAGAATCTTATCGCGCTGCCGTAGCAAATACGGTGAGCGATCGCACTAGTTGGAGATGAGTTTTTGAAATATTAGTAAATCTACTGAATTCAATACTCAATAATGTTTATTTAGTATATACATAACTTGTCACAATTACGGTTGTATCTCGCTGTTATTCAGCATCATCCAGAACATGAGTAGATTTAGATTTCCGAATTTTTTGACTACGATTCGAGCAATAATTATTGTACTTTGTGGTTTGATGACTTTTTCGATATTAGGCTATGCAGCTTATCGAATTTATCAAGAATTATTTCGAGAACGTCATGTTGGTGACATAGTTAATCTAGAAACTGATTCTGATATTCAAGTGCAATTTAGCTTGGGTTCATTTGAAGTGATTAAAGGTACACCGTACCTAATGGCAACGATCAGTTCCCAACAAAATTATCGTCAGTCTTACTATGAAAAAGAAGCTGCCAGCATTCGGAATTTTTTATTTTTTAATACCAGTGATCAATCAGCTTGGAAGTTAATTCCCAATAATAACTCGTTGTTTGTACGCTATCAAACATTAGGCTTATCAACACCTCCTGAAAATGTTATCAAAAACGTGCAAGGAATTTGGTATGAAGCGGTAACGGCTGACAGCGATGGTGACAAACGTCTGACAGCAAGCGATCGCAAAACTATAGCTGTTTCTGATTTTGCTGGCAAAAATTATACTGAAGTTATCCGCCAAGTAGACCAAGTATTAGGAACCCATCAACCGAATGAATCCACTTTCCTAGTTTTTTACACCTCAGATGCAAAAAATTTCGTGACTGAAATAAATATTTTAACGCGAAAAGTGGTGGTAACAAAACCATTACCACCGTTAGAGTAAAAAGTATTGAGTCACCGAAGTTTGCTCAACGGGGGTAACCCCCGCACGCAACTTCTCGCTGAGTAATTTTCCAAAACTAGTACAGTTCAGCCTGACTATACAAGTTTCTTCATTTCATACTTCATACTTCACACTTTTTGTTTTAACCACAAACAGTTGCATCTGGGACTGGCGCTACTGAATTTTCAGGAAAACGCTTTGGTCTACCGGGTTTACGTTTATGGCGTTGATTGATGGATTTTTCACTGGCGGAGGCTAATTCTTCTGGTGTACAGCCAAATAGACGTATAGCCTCTAGATATTTTTTGGGTGTCATTGTAGGTTCAGTGCGGCCAGCTTCCCAGTTACGTACACTGGTTTCACTAATTGCAAGCCTGAAGGCCACCTCTGCACGGCTAAGTCCAGCACGTTCTCTCAGGACTTGCATATCCATAGTTTCATGCTCCCTTTAAGAATAATTTTGAATTTATTTATTAAATCGATTGGCGTTTAAGCCAATTGCAAAGAATTTATTAACTATCTTATTTTATAAGCGATCGCCAATCCTCTAGCAAACGAGGTATAACATTCATAATATAAAGAGTTTAAATATACAATGAACGTCAGCCAGGAATTGAAATAGTAGAATTTGCGGTGCGGCGTTTAAAAATAATCATCTCGTTACCGACAATGGGGTTACGGGCGACTAATCTATCTTGAGAGTCGAAAATTTCTAAATGACTAAAATTGAGTTCTTGAGAACGCTGTAATATTTCTGATGCCAGTTTGTTTTGTTGAGATTCTTTAAGAGAGTACCAATCATCATTAATTTTAATAATGAGATTGCTAGTGCGAAAATTGGCTTGAATCGACTTTATCAGACCAGAGGCAAAGCGATCGCTAATTTCTGCTACTTGATTTTCAATTGCTGCAATCAAAATTTGTTCTGGTGTTAATTCTACTGCTGGTGTCGGTTCTGGTTCTGGTGTAGGTGTAACTTCCGGTTCCGGTTCTGGTGTTGGTGTAGCTTCTGCTTGTGGTTCTGGTGTAGGTGTAACTTCTGCTTCTGGTTCCGGTGTTGGTGTAGGAGTCACTTCCGGTTCCGGTTCTGGTGTTGGCGTAACTTCTACTGGCGGCTGAGGTTCTGATCTTGTAGACTCTGGCGGAACAGTTGGCGTAGGCGTAGGTGCAGGAACTTCTTCAGCAGGCGGAATGGTAGCAATTTCCGTAGGTTTACTCGAAAATAAGCTAGAAGTTGTCCCAATCACCAAAACTAAAGTAATTCCAGCAATAATTCCTGTCAAAGTTGTGTTCGACAACTTCCTAGAGAAACTTGCTGGTAATAAAGAGCGAATTTTAGCTAATAACCCATTCCAGACTAACTGAAACTGCTGCCAAGTTGGATTGGTTGTAGATGACTCAGCCTCTAATTTCACCACGGCTGTTTCTAAAACCCCAATTGTCCCCCGCAACACTCCGATAATAGCCGCCTTCCACATTGGTGGCTTTCTGGAGTAAGGTTCTTGGGGAGAAGGTTGTGAGTTTTGGTTGCCTCGTGACATAGAACTTTCACCAAAATCAGCGAATCAAAGACAAACAATATATAGCAGGATATAGCAGGTGATAAGTTACAGGTTAATATGTCTGAATTTTTAAGCGATACTTCCGCGTTTCCTGGCTTCTTTGTAAGAAGTACCGACATTTTTTAAGCCAGCTTTAATCATTTGCTTTTCTAAAAGGGCGAAGAAACGCGCCTTATCTCCACCTCTGACTACAGCTTGATTATGTGCTTCTGCGATCGCCACTGGGTAGCCATATCCTTTTTGAACTTGCGCCAGCATCAATCCCAAGGCTTCATCAAACATAGCTGTATTTTCCACAACCCAAGCAGGGACTTCAATACGAGCAATTTCCGTACCTACGTGAACATAACAAAAATAAATGTTTTGACCTTCATAAAACTCTAAAATTCGCGCATTACTCCGCCATAAAGGGCCGCGTTGTCCTGGCTGGAGTTGAGTTGACCACAAAGACGTATCTCGTAAAGGTTCAAATACTTTGCAAGGAACTTTTTCTAACTGGTTGGGACAATAACTTACACAGTCAGGAACCGGATGGGGACAAGCCATCAACCGTAAAAAGTTAATTCCCTCCACATTCCGAGAGGCGCTGAGATAACCCATCAAAGGGATTCCTGCATCACGTAGCTGCTGCCAAGCTTGCAAAATCGGCGGTAAAATGCGATCGCGTGCTTCTAGCGGTAACTGTTCTAAAAACCAATAAACTAACGAACCATCCACCATTGCTAAGGCTGGCGCATCTCCCTTGGCTGCACAAGCTAATTCAGCTAAGACCGTTGCTTCACTCGCAGTCCGACAAAAACCCATCCATTCTTCTGTTCTAATTCCCCACTGACGCGACGCATATAAATCTTCGGGGCGGTAAAATACTTCTGGCAAACTATCAAGTAGTGGATGACGATTTTGACCGTAGTGTAAAACGACTCTGCCAATATTTAAGAGATAACAATAAGCTATTTCGTGGTGGCTGGGGGCAATTTGTGAACCGTCGGTAGCGATAACGGTATGTACTTTCGGTGGAATAGGAATATCAATGCGAGTTTCTAATGGCTCAATTGGGGTAGCATTAGCAAATAAAATGCGATCGCGCCATTTTTCTTGACGTTCAATTAAATCTTGCTGACATTCGTAAGCATTTATTAAATGTTGTTGCGCTAATTCTAAACGCTGGCGACCAGCAACAGCTTCTTGAGAGAGATGCTGGCTTAAACCTTGCATTTGTCGCGCTAATTTTGTCAGGTCAAGCATATATTTTTAATTGAACCAGAAAATATTTGATGAAATAGAGACGTAAAATTTACCGAAAAACTGGGTCTAAAGCCTGGCACTTCGAGGGCGACTTTTATTGTATTCCAATTAATCTTATACCGAGCATTGTAGTATAAGAGAGGAGGTGAAGCGATGCTAGTTTTTGAATTCAAAGCTTATGGGAAATCAACGCAATTAGCGGCAATAGATAATGCAATTCGTACTGCCAAATTCATCCGCAATAGCTGTATTCGGCTATGGATGGATGTTCAAGGCACGAGTAAAAATGACTTGCAGAAATATTGCGCTGTACTTGCTGCTAATTTCTCTTTTGCAAATGAACTCAATTCAATGGCTCGTCAAGCTAGTGCTGAACGGGCGTGGTCATCGATCTCCAGGTTTTATGAAAACTGTAAAAAGGGCATCTCTGGCAAGAAAGGTTTTCCCCAATTCCAGAAAGATTGTCGCTCGGTTGAGTACAAATCTACCGGATGGAAGCTTGCAGATAATCGCAAATCCATAACCTTTACTGACAAAAAAGGTATTGGTCGTCTAAAACTCAAAGGGACTCGTGATTTGCATTTCTACCAACCCAACCAAATCAAACGGGTGAGATTGGTAAAACGAGCAGATGGTGTATATGTTCAATTTTGTGTTGATGCAAACCGTTGTGAAAACATAGAAGCAACTGGTAAAACAGTGGGCTTAGATGTTGGATTAAAAGAGTACTACACCGATTCTGACGGGTTGGTAGTTGAGAACCCTAAATTTTTGCGTAAAGGCGAGAAAGTTCTCAAACGTTCACAACGCCGTGTTTCTAGAAAGGTAAAAGGCTCAAAAAATCGGGGTAAAGCTAGGCAGATTTTAGGTAAACGCCACCTCAAAATAAGTAGGCAACGTAAAGACCATGCGGTGAAATTAGCACGGTGCGTAGTTCAGTCCAACGACTTGATAGCCTACGTTAGCGAAGCGGGGCGCGTTTAGCGCACAGATTTGAGGATTAAAAATATGGTGAAAAATCATTGTCTAGCTAAGTCTATTAATGACGCATCTTGGTATCAGTTTCGTGTCTGGGTTGAGTATTTTGGTAAAGTATTTAAACGTGTCACGGTTGCGGTTAATCCGCAATACACAAGCCAAGAATGCTCTAGCTGTGGTGAAATTGTGAAGAAAACACTATCCACTAGGACACACGTTTGTAAATGTGGTTTTGTGATGGATAGGGATGAAAACGCAGCCAGGATCATCCTTAGTCGAGGATTGGGTACGGTAGGGCATACCGGAACCTTTGCGCTAGACGCAAGCAACGCTTGGGGAGATGCAACCTCTACTCTTGTTGGTGAAAGCCTGTATGAGCAAGTTATGTCTTAGATCCAAGAATCCCCGTGCGTTCACGCCGGGGAGTGTCAAGTCTCTACAAATTTATGACAACCAATCAGAGAAGTTTTTGGTAAACTGTGACAGAGATATTAACTGAATTTGCTCGTCATCTTGCGCTGCTTTTCTTTCTGGTTGGGTATTGTAGCCCCAGTCAGCCAGAAAAAGTTTCACATCCTCCAAATCAGCTTGCTGTTGAACTAACTGCAAAGTCTTAATTCGGTCTTCCACAAACCATAAACTCACCGGCTGTTGATTAGCTGCCTGAATTAATTCTCGCAGAATTTCATATTTCGGACGCTTCACTTCTTTGCCAAAAATTGCTGCCGGAGGTAAATTCACTCCTTCCTGTTGCAACAATTGCTGCACAAAGCGTCCCTCTTTCGTAGTCACAATGAATAACTGTACATGACTATCCAGAGTCAATTTGATTTTTTCAATCACACCCGGATAAAATCTGTGCAGACTTAGCCAGCCGTCTAAATCTGTAGCAATCCATTCATCCCGCAGGTAATCTAGTTTTGCACTGATTTCTCTAGCCTGCAAGTTATCTTTCAATAAAATTTGTGGCGTAATTGTTGTCCATTCCTGAAGAATCTCCTCATCGGACATTCCCGCCAGCAAAGCTTTAATTAAAACAGGCATTTCCCAACCTGTTTCAATCACTGGTCTGAGACGGTAAAATCTCAAAGCCAAGTCATCGGGAGGTGTATCATTATCTGGCAACCAAAGTTTACAGTAGGTTAACCATGCGACCTCAAAATATTCAATTAGTCCGTCGCAAATTACTCCGTCAAAGTCTAAGGCCAAAATTGTAGGACTACTTGCGGTCATTGTTTTGAGGATGAAAACTGCTTTTGTCAGCTTACCTGAAAAATTAAAAATTGGTAGTAATTTTTGCTAGTTTTTTGCAATTTATATTTTTTTCAAAATAGCTTCATATACCTTTAATTATTTATTTTTAACTGGCTGAAAGGAAAATTTCTCTAGAGTTTTGTTATTGATTAATCAATCTAATAATTTATCTCAACCAATCTGGTTATTGCATAAGTTTTTTTTATGTCTATAGGACTGATATTTGATTTCTGAAAAAATCAGTACACTCAGATCAGTCTTCTTTCCTACTGCCGACTCCCCATTCCCTATTCCCTACCTATCGCGCTTGCGCTGCGCTTCTCTGCGAGACGCTTTGCGAACGCGCACCACACAAATAAATTCAGAAATCAAACCGGATTCCTATATATCCTGTACCAATTCATTGAAGCGTCTCAGACTGCTTCAATTTGCAGTTAATTATTCATTTTATTAATTTTTACAATTATCTGAATATCTTTAAACAAAGAAATTAAAAAAAGCTTATTTAATTTTTTATTTGCGTTTCTGCGCTCTTAGGTGATGTAAATTAATACCCGGATTCAGCACAGTACAAAACCAACAAGCGCGAGATATAACTATTAAATTGGAAACAAAATCATGATTACCCAATCTGAGAAAACAACCTCACCAAAGCTGCTGATGGGAAATCTGGCTCCTATTTTGGAAGTCAAAACCTTAAATGGAACTATCTGGAAACTAGCTGACCAAACCCCGAAAAACTACACAATGGTTGTATTTTATAGAGGGTTACATTGTCCCATTTGTCAACAGTATATTAGTGATTTAGAGCAGAAACTCTATGATTTCCAAAAACTAGGTGTAGAAGCGATCGCTATCAGTGGTGATTCTCTAGAAAAAGCACAACAATTTCAACAACAAGCTAACATCCAAAATATCACCATTGGCTATGACTTCACCCCCGATGAAATGCGCCGTTGGGGACTGTATCTGACCAAAGGTCATTTTGAAAGTGAACCAGCCTTATTCAGCGAACCGGCTGTCTTTTTAATCAAGCCCGATAATCGTCTATACTTTGCCAATATTGGTACTCATCCTTTCTCGCGTGTCGATTTTGGTTTCCTACTTCAAGGACTAGAGTACATCATTCCCAGAAACTACCCTTTCCGTGGAACTGAGTGGGCATAATTTTTAGAATCGATTACCGTTAATTTTGTTGGTGATCTGGAGTGAGGGTAGACAGTTGGTCTATCCCTTACTCTACTCAATCATTCGGTGTTTCTTCGTATTGATGATGATAACTTCATTGATGAGTATTCACCGCAAGACTGATCAGCTAAAATGAAGCTACAAGAATTTCGCACATCATTAACTAACAGCTAGGATGCCTGGCATCAATAAGTTTCATAACTTAAAATTTTAAATCGTTAAATGCCTAGCCTCAAACTCTCAGTGACTGGAGTCGAAATTGTTAAACAAGCGCGTAAAGAAAAAGCTTGGACAATTGACGACCCACGTTGGTTAGAAGCAGTAAGTCAAATTCTCGAACCTGAATTTAGTTGGGAAAATGCAGAAGTATTTGTAGCAGGGGTATCTTTACCAACATGGAAGCGATTTCTTAGGGGCGATGGAATTGATGCCTCAGTGTTCAAGGCATTCTGTCAAGTTTTGGGTTTAAATTGGCAAGAATTAATTGATCGCCCTTTCAAATCACCTTTATCTAGCACCACTCAAATACCCGACATTCCCTTGTTTTTTGGGCGAGATTACGAATTGGCGACACTAATCAAGTCCGTTGAGGGCGGAACACGTCTGTTGGTGATTACTGGAATTGGTGGTATTGGTAAAACCGCTATAGCCACAAAACTAGCAGCAGCTTTGCAGCCACAGTTTAAGCAAACTCTCTGGTTTTCGGTTCATCTCACATCACTATCAACCCATACACCTAAAGCGTTAGAATCCCAAACATTGATGGTTTTTGATGGTTGGGATGAGATTCTCCGTGCTGGACAGTATCCTTTAGGAGCCGAATTTCTCCGCACGGTAGTGCAAACTACTCATAATAGTTGTGTAATTTTGACTAGTCGAGAGCAACCCGAAGGATTAAATATTTTAAGTGCTGCTGGTGCAGTTATTTTCCCTCTCGGCGGACTCATGGAAGGTGCAATTGAGCTTTTGCAACATCATAGACTTACCTTTAATGCTCAACAGTGGGTTGCACTAGTAAATCAATATGGTGGTAATCCTTTATTTTTGAATATGGCAGCTAATTTCATTCACGAATTATTTGCTGGGGATGTAGGAGAATTTTTAGCCTGTGGAACCATAGTCGCTGGAGAATTTGAGCCACTTGTGAGCGAATGGTTAAAGTATATTTCTCCTGTTGAAAAAATCCTGATTAAGTTTTTGACTACAAACATCCAAGGATTCACCCGTGAAGAAATACTATTAAACCTAGCCAGTGATGCGACCAATGGAGATATTTTAAAGGCACTCTTATCATTAAAACGCAGAGGATTGGTAGAAACTATCAAAGATGGGAATAAGGAGCGATTTTTTTTACAACTCGTGATTCTCAAATGCGTGCGACGTTTGTTTAATGAGTGAACCTGACTCAACCGCCACCACCACCGCCGCCACCACCGCCACCACCACCGCCACCACCACCGCCACCACCACCACCACCGCCACCACCACCGCCACCATGAGAGATGCTGTGGCTACTGGCACTGACACCACCGCCACCTCTAGAACGATTATTAGAGCTACTGAACAAGAAGATAACAAGGAAAAATAACCAGAAAAGCCACCAAAATCCACTATAATTAGGCAGAAACTGTGAATTTTGCCATTGAGGAGTCGTTACATTAGTACCTGTGCGATCAAATGTCACCTGAACTTCCAACTCATTTTTTGGTTCAATTGCTTCTTGAGCAACAAACTCAATGATTTTTGTATTCACTTGACGGATATCTGCGGATACTCCATAGCTCTGAAAATCTTTGATACTAGCAGCGAATTGTTCAGGAAGCTCTACGGTTACTTTTGCTTGTTTGATAGAGGCTTGACGATCAGCAAAGATAGCTTTCCAGTATACTTTTGCATTATTGTCATTTACGTGTAATCCGCCAATAACACGGTATTTCAAAACAAAAGTATGACTTTCAGGCGGGTTGAGTTGATGTTCCCAACGAATCCAAAGTTGATTGTTTTTAACTCCTGTTGCGGTAGGTAATAATTTACCGTTTTCTGATACGGAAACTTCGGTAATTTTGTCTAATTTATCAATAGGAATATAGCGGTAACGTTGATTTTTATAGTCTCCCGTAAATGTATATTTTTGCGTTTCAGTAATTAACATATCGCCGTTAGTTTGGACGGCAATATTAACATTCATAAATTCCCAATAGAATGGCGGTGATTGTGCTGCGGCATGATTAATCGAAAGTACTAGAATCAGAAATAGACCAAGACAAAATAGACACAATCTTTGGATGCGTTTAGTCCACATATTCATTCAGAAATCCCAAGAATAAATTATTCCAAATTGCTTGCTAGTATGGTCAATCTATAGGAATCCGATTTGATTTGGAGAAAAAATCTAAGTACGACCGTACGCCCCTACCATTGGGGAACATGGAAGTACGATCGCCTATCACCCTCGTTCAAAAATCAGTACACCCAGGTCAAGCTTCTTTCCTACTCCCTACTCCCCATTCCCTACTCCCTGCCTACACAACTAGATTCAGAAATCAAATCGGATTCCTATAGTGATTAAAAATCCTTAAGTATTAACGAAAATATCTGCATTGGTTAAAGACAATCCAGCACTGAGTGTAGCAAATTGGATTCTGGCGATCGCGCCTGTACCATCAGCATCAAAGAACAAGCCGCCTGTTACATTGTTATAAATAAATCTCTGACTACTTGTAGTCGCTGCTGCACCAATGACAAATCGATTAGCCGCGATCGCTGCACCCGCAACTAAGCCGCCACCAAAACCAGATGCAGAGACAAAAATCGTATCATCAATGACACTAAAATCAGTAATTCTATCAATACCTTCAGTCCGGGAATTGAAATTAAAGCTATCTCTTCCCAAACCACCAGTGAGTGTATCGTTACCAGCACGACCAACAAGAATATCATTGCCAGCACCACCATTTAGAGTATCATTACCT